>JBKHIW010000246.1:0-3966 GCA_046538465.1 Desulfobacteraceae bacterium
TTCGGCCCTTCAGTGGTAATAGGAGGGGCCTTGGGCGGGGCGGTGGGGCGCATGTTCAATTCAATAATGCCAGGGGTTGTCACCCACCCCGGCGCTTTCGTGGTAGTGGGTATGGCCGGGTTTTTTGCTGCGGTATCCAACACCCCTATTTCCACCATTATCTTTGTCAGTGAGATGACCAATTCATATCGTCTCCTTTTGCCGAGTCTCTTGGTTTGCTCTCTGGCATATCTTCTCTCCAGAAACTGGACCATCTACCAAAAGCAGGTGCCGTCCAAGATCGACTCCAACGCCCATCTCGGGGACTTCTTTGTAGACGTGCTGGGGAGTATCAGGGTGGAGGAACTGATGCCGCAGGTGCGCAAGGTGGAGACAGTGCCCGAGGAGATGGCATTCAGCGCCTTCAGGCGGGTCTTCAGCTCCACGCAGCAGCACTACTTCCCGGTGGTTGACGGTCAAGGAAAGCTCTCAGGGATCTTCTCCATTAATGACATCCGGAGTGTATTGTTCAACGAGGAGATCGGGGGCCTGGTATTGATGAGGGATATAGCCAACACAGATATAATCACCGTCACTCCCAGCGAAGACCTGAACGAGGTCATGAAGAAGTTCACCATACGCAACCTTCAAAGGCTGCCCGTGGTGCGCGAGGATGATCATCGCGAATTTTCGGGTATGTTGGACCGTCGCGAGGTGATACAATATTATAATAGGCGGGTGGAAGAGATCAAGGCAGGGAGGCACCGTATAAGCGTTGACTCGGACAGGGAAGTGTCCTTCCTCAAGAATATCACTGTACGCCGGGCCATGAATTCCAACTGCGAGACCATTCCTGAAGACATGCCCGGAGAGGCCCTCAGAGAGTTCTTCTATCGGAGCAAGTATAGGAGCTTCCCTGTGGTTGACCGAGGCGGCCGATTGGTGGGTGTGATTTCTTTTTCAGACGTGGAAATGCTGCCACTGAGCGGTGGAGCCAAGGGGCTGACCGCCAGGGACTACGCCACCAAAAACGTGGTTACAGTCCGGGAGGAGGACAGCCTCTTTCTCGCCTTGAGCAGGATAAGCCAGGGGGGTTTAGCCATCCTTCCTGTGATAGACCACCCTGTGTCCAGAAAGGTCCTGGGAGTGGTAAGCCGCGGGGATATAGTGGCAGGGTACGAAAAGGCCCTCCTGGGGGCCGGGTTCCCCAGGAGGGCAAGGGGAGGTCAGAGTCAAGGCCAGGGAGGCTAGTCCATTGCCTCCAATTTTTTTGAGGCCAACTCGGCCTCGTTTGCGTCCGGAAACTCCTCGGTTATTTTCTTGAGCAGAAGTCGAGCGCTCGTCTTATCCTTGATCTCCAGGAAGGCCATTGCCTGGCGATACATCGAATTGGCCACCTTGTTCCCTTTGGGGTAGTCCTTTATCACCTTCTGATAAGCCAGGATGGCCTCCTCAAAATGCTCCCGGCTCATGTGGCACTCGGCGATCCAGAAATGGGCGTTGTCCGCCATTTCCGATTCAGGGAACTTCTCCAGAAAGGCCTCGAAGGCGGCCATGGCCTTTTCGTATCGGCCATCGCGGTAAAGGGATCGGGCGTGCTCATAGAGCTCGTTCTCGCCTGAGGGCAGCGGCTCCAGCTCAGTCGGGGCGGGCCCTTCGGACTTTTCCCTTTCCAGGGCCAACTCAGGCGGCGCAAGCGGCTGTTCAGGAGGCGCCTCCAGGCCCAGGTAGGCCTGCTGCTGCCGCACCATCGAGTCCAGGGCCTCCACTTCTCTGGACAGGCTCTCCAATTCGCCACTCAAGGCGTCCAGCCGGCTGAGGTCTTCCTCTACTATTCTTTTCAGCAGATGCGAGTTCTCCTCGCTTCTGCCGGAGATTCGGCTGACCTCCTCCTTGACCTGATCGAGTTCCAGACCGAGTTGCGCTTGACTGGTTTGAATGGCGTCCAGTCGGTCAGGCAGGTCGCTGCCGGCGCTCTCCTGTAAGTCCGAGACCTTGCGGTTCAAGGAGTTTATCTGCCTGTTGAAATAGGCCATCTCCCGGTCATAGACACACGAGGAAAGGGTTATAGCTATAGCAGCCAATAGGGGCAGCAACATTATATATCGCATCATATAGTACCCAAAATGACAGCGAAGAGCTGAATAACGGAATCAAGCTTCCAAACTAAGCAGACGTACCCCAGGCGGTCTGATGACCCCGTTCCTATCTCTTGAACAGCTTGAACTCATCACGGCGGTTCTTTGCCCATGCCTCTTCATTGTGTCTGGGATCGGCCGGACGCTCTTCGCCGTAGCTGATGGTCCTTACCCTGTCTTCGGAAACGCCCAGGCTGATAAGGTACTTCTTGGCCGCGTTGGCTCGCCTCTCCCCGAGGGCCAGGTTGTACTCATTGGTGCCGCGCTCGTCGCAGTGGCCTTCTATGCGAACGCTATACTCAGGGTTTTGCTTGAGCCACCCGGCCTTTTCTTTGAGTGTGGCCTGAGCCTCGGGCTTTATCTCGGACTTGTCAAAGTCAAAGTAGATGTTCTCTGACTCAAATGCCTCGATTTCCATTTGCTTTTTTCGGATGGCCTCCTGTTCGGCCTGCCGCTCCTTCTCCTTTTCCCGCTCGGCATACCCTTCTTCCTTGGCGGCCGGCTCAGCTGCAGGCTCCTTTCCAGGCTCGGACGGCTCCGCTGCGACTTGTGTCTCCCCAACCCCTACTTGCTTCTTGGCGCATGAGGAGAGAAGCATGAGTGAAGAGCAAGCAAGAACCAGGATCATCCAGACAAACAGCGATTTCTTCTTCATCCTCTTTATTCCTCCTGACAGATTTATATTACCTCAAAAGGGACTTGCCATACTGATACGGGATCAAAGGATCGAAAGAGAATTGAGATCCTCTTCATTTTTATCACCTGCCGGTTCGGGATTCAAGCCCAAAGTGCCTCTCAACCTCTTCCCCAGCAAAGAAAAACCCCCATCGAAAGCATATCCGAACCTCAAGGTCAAGCCTCGGCCACTCGGATTTCCGGGATCAATAAGGGGACCAGCTCGGAGAGGTCTGCTCTCCGTCCTGGAAAGTAATCCGCTTCTGGAGCCGACCCCCGGCGGTCATCAGGTGCAGGTGATATCTCCCTTCACGATTGGATGAGAAGACAATGTAGCGGCCGTCCTGAGACCAGCAGGGATCCTCGTTGTTTCCCCGCCCCTTAGTGAGGTTCTGCAGGTCGCTTCCATCCGGATTGATAGTAAATATGTCGAAGCGGCCGTTGTTCATCCCCGCATATGCTATCCTGTTCCTGCTGGACCAGGAGGGAGAGGTGTTGTAGTTGCCCTCGTAAGTGATACGGCGTTCCTCACCGGTCTTCAGGTCATAGACGTAGATTTGAGGTGAGCCGGAGCGGTTGGATACGAATGCCAGCTTTAGGCCGTCCGGGGAAAAGCTGGGAGAGACGTCTATACCCCAGTGATCGGTCAGGCGCTTCAGGATGCTGCCTTTCAGGTCAATGAGGTAGATATCGGGATTGTCGCCTCGGCTGAGAGTGAGGGCGAGGCTTTCTTTGTCAGGGGCCCAGCATGCACCGGTGTTCAGGCCCTCCCGTGAGGAGATACGTCGGTCTTGGCCGGTGCTCAAGTCCCTGATATAGAGCATTAGGCCGCCTTCCTTGTATGAATTGTATACTATCTTTTCTCCGCCCGGCGACCACCTGGGCAGCAAGGCGATACTGTCGTCAAAGGTTATCTGCCGCCTGTTGTGTCCGTCCACGTCGCAGGTGAAGATCTCCTTGTGTTTGTCGTGCTTGTTCACATAGGCGATCCTGGAAAGGTACATCCCTTCCTGGCCGGTGAGGAGGTTAAGGAGCTCGTTGCTCAAACGGTGAACCAGTCTGCGGTGCTCATCGACTCTGCCCAGAAGCCTCTTGGAAAAGACCCGCCTGCCCTGGAACACGTCGTGCAGTCGCACCTCCAGCTCCAGAGAGTTCCCTGTGGCGGTGTATTTGC
>JBKHIW010000247.1:0-3958 GCA_046538465.1 Desulfobacteraceae bacterium
ATGACTGGGAGAACCCGGCCGTAGGGGCAGCCGGATTGGGATGGGAGGTGTGGCTCGACGGAATGGAGATCACCCAGTTCACGTATTTCCAGCAGGCCGGGAGCATCCGTTTGGATCCGGTGAGCGTAGAGCTCACCTATGGACTGGAGCGCATAGCCATGTACCTCCAAGAGAAGGAAAGCGTCTATGATCTAATGTGGAACCGGGAGATAACATACGGCGATGTTCATCGCAGGGGGGAGTACGAATTCAGCGTATATCACTTCGAGAAGGCGGACGTGGATATGCTTTTGGGGCTTTTTTCCGGATACGAAAAGGAGTCCCGATCCGCCGGGGACCAGGGGCTGGTACTTCCCTGCTATGATTATTGTCTGAAGTGTTCACATGTCTTTAATATCCTGGAGGCCAGAGGGGCGATAAGCGTAAGCGAGCGGACAAAGTATCTCGAGCGTATCAGGAACCTGGCGCGCCTGGCCTGCCAGCGTTACCTGGAGCAGCGGCGGGAGATGGGTTTTCCCCTTTTGAAACAGGCGTCTTGAGCTTATCGGAACAGGAAGGATTAATTGCATGGGCGTGGAACTCCTTTTGGAAATAGGGACCGAGGAGATTCCATCCGGATATATCGAGGATGGATTGAGCGAGCTCAAACGCCTGGCCCGAGCTCGTCTGGGTGAGGCCCGCGTGGAGGTGGGCGGAGGCCTGGAAACCTTCGGATCCCCGCGCAGGCTGGTGCTGGTGGGAAGGGGGCTGGGGGAGAAGCAGGAAGACGCAGTAGAGGAGATAACAGGCCCCCCTGTCAAGGCAGCGTATGATAGGGACGGCAATCCTACCAAGGCGGCCCTGGGCTTTGCAGAAAAACAGGGTGTACCTGTGGAGTCGCTGGGGCGCATCGAGACCTCGAAAGGGCCCTATGTATTTGTCAGGCGGGAGATCCCCGGACGGCCAAGCATCGAGGTCTTGGCGGAGCTGCTTCCAGGGGTGATCCGCGATATTCCCTGGCCAAAGTCCATGAGATGGGGGAGCCTCGGTTTTTCTTTCGCCCGGCCCATCCACTGGATCGTGGCCATGCTGGGAGGGGAGGTGATTCCCTTTGAGCTGGCCGGGATTCGGAGCGGTGACAGGAGCAGAGGACACAGATTCATGAGCCCCGGAGCCTTTAAGGTAAGCGGGGTGGACGATTACTTCGAAAAAGTCACAGGGGCCTATGTCCTTGTAGATCCGGAGAAGCGCAAGGAAGAGGTCAGGAAGGCGGCCGTCCGGGCGGCAGGGGGCGTCTCCGGTGAGCCCGTGCTGGAGGAAGGGTTGGTGTCCACAGTGGCCCACCTGGTGGAGTTCCCAACGGCGGTATGCGGAGGCTTTGACCGCGAATTCTTGGGGCTTCCGGACTCGGTTCTGATTACCACTATGGCCGAGCATCAACGCTATTTTGCGGTCAAGGACGCACACGGCGGGCTGATGCCCCACTTTGTGGCCGTGAACAACACCCTTGCCGGGGATGAGTCCGTGGTAAGGCGGGGTCACGAGCGGGTTCTGAGGGCGCGGCTCGAGGATGCGGATTTCTTTTTCAAAGAGGACCGCAAGAGGCCGCTGGAGGCAAGAGTCGATGACCTGCGCTCGGTGATATATCAGGCCAAGCTTGGGACTTCTTATCAAAAGGTGGAGCGTTTCACCCGCCTGGCCGAGTATATGGCCGGGCAGACGGCCCCTGAGCGGGTGAAAGAGACAAGGAAGGCGGCCTGGCTGGCCAAGTGCGACCTGGTCACTGAGATGGTAAAGGAGTTCCCGTCCCTTCAGGGAGTGATGGGGGAGGTCTACGCCCGGCTGGACGGCCACCCAGAACCGGTTTGTAGGGCCGTCAGGGAGCACTACATGCCGGTCAGGGCCGGAGATGATCTGCCCGATGGCCTCTTGGGCGCTTTGGTGGGTGTAGCCGATCGTATGGACACCATAGCGGGGTGTTTCGCCATCGGTGAAGAGCCCAGCGGGGCGGCTGATCCATTCGCTCTGAGGAGGCACGCACTGGCGGTTATGCGAATCCTGGAGCACAGGGCCTGGGATCTATCTTTGAGGGGCCTGGCCGGTGAGGCATTGGAGGCCCTTGAAGGGACCGTGGATTTTGATTACCAAGCGGTGTTGGAGCGGTTGATGGATTTTTTGAAAGAGCGCTTCCGAAACCGCATGCTCCAGGAGGGCTATGGATACGATGTTGTGGAGGCCGTGCTGTCGGTCCGATTCGATCTGATCCCCCGGCTTCGTCCGGCCATGGACGCCTTAAGCCGCTTCAAAGATTCCTCCAGCGAGTTTCACTCTCTGGTCCTGGCGTTCAAGCGCGCCACCAATATACTCAAGAAGCAGGATAGGCGGTGCGAGGTGGCTCCCGATACCTTGGAGGATAGATGCGAGGCCGACCTCTGGGCCGCATACAAGCAAGCGAGCGGGGAGGTGGTCCGACTGGTGGAGCAGGGGCGCGATTATGAGGCCCTGGAGCGGCTGGCCGCCTTGAGGGCGCCGGTGGACGCCTTCTTCGACGGTGTGGAGGTGCTTACCCAGGAGGAAAGGGCAAGGGAGAACAGGGTGGGTATTGTCCAGCGGGTATCCGGGCTGTTTCTTAAAGTAGCTGATTTTTCCCAGTTTTCCCTTCCTTGAGAAGCAGGATATAAAGTTCCCCTTGGTGCTTCATGCAACCGGCGGCGAGTTCCGCATAATCCCCCCGTCCCCAAAATATGTCCGCTCTGCCTGCGCCCCGTATGGCGCCCCCGGTGTCTTGATTCAGCATGAACCGCGAAAAATTCCGCCAAGACTCAATTTCACCATCCCTCACTGTCGGCTTTTTTGTGGAGACCAAACAGAGCGAGCCCCGTGGAAAGAGCTCGCTGTCCAGGGCCACTGATCTTTCCGGGGTCAGCCGGACGTTTATGTTGCCGAGCGGGCCGTTTTCCTTGACCTTGAAAAATATATAGGATGGATTGTAATTAAGGATTTGTCTTTGTTGCTCCGGGTGCTCGTCCAGGTAGGAGCGGATCGCCTGCATGGACATTTCTTCTCTAGGAATTAGACCTCGTTCTATCATATATCTGCCGATACTCCTATAAGGCCTTCCATTGGTCTCTGCATAACCTACGCTCAGGGCCTCTCCGTGGGGCAGAAGGATGCGTCCGGAGCCCTGGATGTGCAGAAAGGCGGCATCGACCGGATCGCGGAGCCAGGCCAGCTCCAACCCCCTTCCCTTCAAGACCCCGAACTGATCGATCTCCCGCCTCGTGTAGTAGGGAAGAAGCTTGTCCTCTTCCATCCGGGCCCTTATTTGGCGCCCTTCCAAGTCAGGGCCGAATGGAGAAAGGTCTACCCGCAGGAGGTCGCCGGGCTTTCTGTACAGGGGATATTGATAATCGCCTGCCCGGGCGAGGCTTCCTTTATAGACCGGCTCGAAGTAGCCGGTGAAAAGGACGCTGCGACTCCCCTTTCTGCCCGTGGCCCGATAAACGGAGAAGTTTTCTCTTATCAGGCGGTTGAGCTCTTCAGGATCAGGCCTGAGGGAGAGTATGTCCAAAAACGCCTTCTGGGTCTCGATCACCCTCTTGCACGGCACTTTGTCCTCGCCGTAATAAAACACATGGTCGGGACCTAGGCGGTCGAGGTACTTTAAATTGCGGTTGACGGCCTGTTCGAGTGAGGCGGGATCGAGATCGTCATTGAACTCCGGAAAGAAAAACCGGACCCGCCTGAGCGCCTCGGCCGGGGTCCTTGCCTCCCGGTCCAGGGTGGGGAAAAGTGCATGATGCACGGCGGCCCAGCATAAGGCCAAAAATAGGGCTGCCAGGGCAAGAACCAACCAAGACTTCTTAATACGGGGCAAAAGCTTCTCTCCTTCCCTGTCCATCATGATTCTGTCGTTTGATGAAACCATATGATAGCCTGCCCGCCGGCCTTGCGCAACCCGGACCGCCTCAGGGCTTGT
>JBKHIW010000005.1:0-18055 GCA_046538465.1 Desulfobacteraceae bacterium
AACAGCGTTGACCTGTTCCCTTTACCTTGGTTATGATAAAAAAATCAACCTTTGTTGCAGACGGCAGAGAGATATCAAAACGTGGTGAAATTCTCAACAGGCGGACGGGCTTGCTGAAAAAAACCGGTTGATCAGCTCCGAAGCGGTCGGGCAAGCTGAAAAAGCTGGAGAGCTCTCCAGCGGCTGTTTAATGATGAGCCTTAGAAAGGGAGTAATCGGATATGCCTTGGATAAATGATGAAATGTGTACAGGATGTGGAATATGCGTTGATGAATGCACTGCCGGCGCTATTTCAATGGATCACAGTGTTGCAGTTATAGACGAAGATAAGTGCATAAGATGTGCAGTATGCCATGATATATGTCCGGAGGATGCAGTGCGCCATGACGGGGAAAGGATCCCTGATGAAGTCGAAGCCAACATGGCCTGGGCGGCAAAACTTTTAGGACATGAATATTATGAAGATGACGTTCAAAGACAAAAAGGCCTGATCGAACGCCTGATCAAGTATTTTAACAAAAACAAGAAAGTTATGGAGCAGACTATTGAGAGGCTCAGATATATGCAGGATTCTCAAAATTGACGGTCTCGCAAAAACCCGCTCAGCCGCCGAGTTTACGAGGTCGGCTGAAACGACAGGTTCGCCGAAGGATCCTATGACAGCGCCGTCCAATCCGGCAAAGAGACGTTCGCAGCTTCAGCAGAAAGTGTTTCCGGACCACCCATTCAATGACAAGGCCCAATGCCCGGGGTGAAAGGTGCCTTTTTCTCGACTGCGCCTCGGAGACACTCAAGCAGTACCCTCAGGCCCCGTCACAAAGACGCCTTTCCCCGCCCTGCTACCGAAAAAGCAAGGTACTGTTCCGCGGAAAAAAAGGCCTCCAAGTTACTGTTATCACTTGGAGACCTCTCATTCTTTCCTGGAGGCGGCAACCGGATTCGAACCGGTGAATAGCGGTTTTGCAGACCGCTGCCTTAGCCACTTGGCTATGCCGCCTGATTTCTCTTACAGGCCCTTCCTGGCTCTAGCGGTTGTTAATGGAGCGGGAAACGGGACTCGAACCCGCGACAACCACGTTGGCAACGTGAGGCTCTACCAGCTGAGCTATTCCCGCTCTGGTTACAACAATTTTAAGGCCCTCCCGGGGTTTGTCAACCCCAAAATCCCCTTCTCAGTTGCCGGCGAGGTAACCCCTATAATACTTGATCACCCTGCGGACAAAGGTCTGCGTCTCCTTGTAGGGGGGGATCCCCCCGTAGGTCTCCACCGCCTCCGGCCCGGCGTTATAGGCGGCCAGGGCGAGCTCGGTATCCAGCCCGAAGCGCTCCAGGAGATTCTTTAGATACCTGGTCCCCCCGAAGATGTTCTCGGCCGGATCAAATGGGTCGTTAACCCGGAGCTTGTCCGCGGTTGCCGGCATGAGCTGCATCAGCCCCCTGGCCCCTTTATGGGAGATGGCCAGGTGATTGAAGGCGGACTCCGCATGGATCACCGCCTTTATAAGAGAGGCCTCCACCCCGAACCGACCGGCGGCCTGCTCGATCAAGGACCGGTATTTGTCTATATACTCGTTGGCCTTTTTTTCATAGGAGCGCAAGAACAGGTCGTACTTTGCGTCGGTCTTGACGTTGGTATAGTGCCAATCCCCGTTTTCGTCCTGATAGCGATAGATATCGCCCCAAGAGGGAGAAACCCCGAGGAAAAGGATCATTACTGCGCTCAGGGCGGCCAGACCGGCCTTGGTCGACCCTGTCTGCATGTCTACCCCGCTTTTTTCCAATCCGCCAGGAACTTTTCCAGGCCGATATCGGTCATGGGGTGCCTTATCAACTGCTCCATCACCTTGTAGGGAATGGTGGCGATGTCCGCGCCCATCATGGCCGCATCCAGGACGTGCATGGGATTGCGGATGCTCGCCACTATCACCTCTGTATCAAAGCCGTAGTTTTCATAAATGGTCACAATCTGCTCCACCAGCTCCATCCCGGGCTGGGCCAGGTCGTCCAGACGGCCTACAAAAGGGCTGATATACGAGGCCCCGGATTTAGCCGCCATCAAGGCCTGGATAGGGGAAAAACAGAGGGTCACATTGGTCCGGATCCCTTCCACCGCCAGGGTCTTGACCGCCTTGAGACCTTCGGCGATCAAGGGGATCTTGACCACGATGTTCTCCGCTATGGAGGCCAGGTCCCGCGCCTCCCTGATCATGCCCTCTGAATCGGTGCTGATCACCTCGGCGCTTACCGGCCCGTCAACCATGCCGCAGATCTCCCGGATCAGCTCCTTGAATTCCCTCCCCTCCTTGGCCACCAGGGAGGGGTTGGTGGTCACCCCGTCCAGCAGTCCGAGATCGTTTGCCTTTCCGATCTCCTCGATGTTGGCCGTATCTATAAAAAACTTCATGAGCGCTCCTCTGAAGGACCATTGAGGTCCGTTTAGTACTGTTTACCTGCCTCGCCGTCTCTCTTTCGCATACTTCGATGCACACTCCTCGCTGCAAAAATAGAGGTCTTCTCCGTCTATCCGGCGTCTCACCGCCTCTCTGCTGGGGATGTATGTCCCGCAGTGGGGATCCTGGACCATTTCATCGACTTCCCCCCCCCGTCTTGGAGGCGGCTGCCTGCCCATGCCAAGGATCCCTTTCACCAGCTTGTACAGGATAAAGGCAAGTACCGTTATGATCACCAGGCGGATCAACGGCTCTCACTCCATTTCTCTACCTGCTGGCCGTCTTCAGGCAGCCGCTCCAACAGGTCCCTGACCCTGAGCCCCAGGACCGGATGCACCAGGTCCGGGGCCAGCTCGGCCAGGGGCATGAGCACAAACCTGCGCAGGTGCATCAGCGGGTGGGGGATGATCAGATCGGGTGAATCAAGTACGGCGTCGCCGTAGATCAGGATGTCCAGATCTATCACCCGCGGCTCCCATTTATCCTTTCGCACCCGCCCCATGGCCCGCTCGATCCCCAGGAGCGACGAGATCAAGCCGCGGGGCGGAAGCGGGGTCTCCAGTTGCACCGCCCCGTTAAGATACCAGTCCTGTCCTTCCACCCCCACCGGGCTGGTGAGGTACCAGGAGGAGCAGCCCGTGACCCTGGATCCGCTCAGCCCGCTCACACGCTCCACCGCCTCCAGGCAGTTCCCGTACCGATCACCCACGTTGGATCCTATGCCTATATGGGCGATGTTCACTCTTTCTCCTTTTTCGGCTCAAAACCCGGCCGCCTTGAATCTTTCCACGGCCTCTGCCAGCCGCTCCCTGCCTTGGGTAAGGGCGATGCGGAAAAAGCCCTCCCCGGGGTCCCCGAATCCCCTGCCCGGGGTCACCACCACACCCTGATCCAGAAGGCGCTCCGCTGTCTCCGCTGAACTCAGCCCCCCCGGGGTAGGAACCCATAAATAAAAGGTCGCCTTGGGCCTTTCCACCTTCAGGCCGGCGGCGGCCAGGCCCTCGACCATCAGGTCGCGCCTGCGGGTGTAAACCTCCATGTTCTCCCTGACGCACGCCTGGTCACCGGTCAAGGCGGCAACACCCGCCCGTTGAACCGCCTGGAATACACCCGAGTCTATATTGCTCTTCACCGCGCCCAGGCCCTCTACCAGCTTCCTGTTGCCTGCCGCGCAACCTATGCGCCAGCCGGTCATATTGTAGGTCTTGGACAGGGAATGGAACTCGATCCCGACCTCCACGCCCCCATCCACCTCCAGCAAGCTCGGCGGCCTGTATCCGTCGTAGGCCATCTCGGTGTAGGCCGCATCATGGCAGACGATGATATCGTGCCTCGAGGCGAAGTCCACCACCCTCTCGAAAAAGGAGCGGTCAGCCGTTGCAGCGGTCGGGTTGTTGGGGTAATTGATGAACATCATCCGGGCCGCCCGTGCGGTCTCCTCGGGCACTGAGTCCAGGTCCGGCAGAAAGCCGTTTTCCTGCAGGAGGGGCATGAAAATGGAGCGACCTCCCGCGAAAATCACGGCCGCGTTGTAGACCGGGTACGCCGGAGTAGGCACCAGGGCCACATCCCCGGGGTCTATAAAGGCCAGAGGGAAATGGGCCAGTCCCTCCTTGCTCCCGATCAGGGAGACCACCTCGGCGGCCGGGTCCAGGCTCACGCCGAAGCGCTCCCCGTACCATCGGGCGACGGCGTCCCTGAAGTCGTGCATGCCCGAGTAGGACGGGTAGCGGTGATTGGCCGGATCCCAGCCGGCGCGGGCCAGCTCCTCCACTATATGGGCTGGGGTGGGAAGATCAGGGTCCCCGACCCCGAGATCGATGATATCCACTCCCCCGGCCTTGATTTCCTCTTTCTTGCGGTCGATCTCCTTGAAGAGATAGGCCGGCAGCTTCTTCAGTCTCTCAGCCTTGTCGAATCGTCCCATAAGAGGCTCTTCCCCGCTTGTCTATCTCCTTTGTAGTCATTTGAGGCCCAGTACGTCCTGCATGTCATAGGTCCCGGGGTGCCGGTTCACCACCCACCGGGCCGCCCTAAGCGCGCCCCGGGCGAAGTTGTCTCGATTGTGGGCCTTGTGGGTGAGCTCCAGCCTCTCGCCCATCCCCCCGAAGACCACCGTGTGCTCTCCGGTCACATCGCCGGCCCTTAAGGCTTGGATGCCGATCTCCTTCCGGCCCCTTTCCCCGATCATACCTCGGCGCTGATATACGGCCGCGTCCTCCAGCTCCCTCCCCAGTGCCTCGGCCAGTCTCTCGGCCAGCTTCAGGGCGGTCCCGCTGGGAGCGTCCTTCTTGAACCTGTGATGGGTCTCCAGGATCTCCACATCATAGTCGTCGCCCAAGGCCCGGGCCATCTCCGCTGCGATCCTGAACATCAGGTTGACTCCTACGCTCATGTTGGGTGCGAGGACCACGGGGATACGTTCGCCCAGCTCCAGGACCTCCTCCAGGACTTCCCCTCCAAGACCCGTTGTCCCTATTACAGCGGCCTTGCCCCATGAAGCCGCAGCCCTTATGCCGGTCAAGGCCGCCTCCGGAGCGGTGAAATCGATCAGCACATCGCCCGCGCTGATCACCTCCTCGGGCGTCCCGGCGACAGGCACCCCCAGACGGCCCAGCCCGACCCGCTCGCCTGCGTCTTCTCCCACCGCCGGATGGTCTGAGCGCTCATAGGCCCCGGCCAGAGAGACCTCGGGATCCTGCTGGATCATGTGGATTATCCGGGAGCCCATCCTGCCGGCTGAACCCGCCACCACTGCTCTTACCATTTCCACCCCCATTGTTTGGGAAAGACCCGCCTTTTACAGGAGGCCGTAGTCCCTGAGATCCTTTTCCAGCTTCTCCGAGTTGGCCTTGGCCATGGGACAGAGCGGGAGTCTCATCTCCCCGCTGATCTTTCCCATCATGGCCAGGGCGGTCTTCACCGGGATCGGGTTGCTCTCGTAGAACATGGCCCGGCACAGCGGAAAAAGACGGTAAAAGAGCTCCTTGGCCTTAGAGACCTCTCCCTGCTCCCAGCTCCGCACCATGGCGGAGTTGTCGCCCGGCACAAGATTGGCCACCACCGATATCACCCCTGTACCGCCTATGGCCAGAACGGGCAGAGTGATGTTGTCGTCTCCGGAGAGGAGGTTTATCTTGTCACCGGCCCGCTCCAGTATGTCGGCCATCTGGGCCAGGCCGCCCGACGCCTCCTTGATGGCCACCACCTCGGGGAGGGCGGCCAGGCGGGCCACGGTCTCGGGGAGCATGTTCACGCCGGTCCTGCCGGGGACGTTATACAGCACCTGGGGGAGAGGGACCGCCTCGGCGATGGCGGCGAAATGCCTGTACAGCCCTTCCTGGGTGGGCTTGTTGTAGTAGGGGGTCACCTGCAGGGTGGCGTCCGCCCCGGCCTCTTTGGCGTGCCTGGTCAGATCCACGGCCTCGCCGGTGCTGTTGCCCCCGGCCCCGGCTATGACCGGCACCCGCTTCCTTACCGCCTCCACCGCGATGTCGATCACCCGGGCGTGCTCCTCCATGCTCAGGGTGGCGGACTCGCCGGTGGTGCCGCAAGGCACTATGGCGCTGGTCCCGTTCTCTATCTGGAACTCTATGAGCTCCCTGTAGGCGTCTTCGTCAACCTGCCCGTTCTTGAACGGGGTGACAATGGCGACAATGGATCCCTTGAACATAACGACCTCCCTCTTGTTGCTCCTGTTGTACGAACCGCCCGCGGCCCTCCCCTCAGAGGGCCTCCCTGCCCAAGGCGGCCCGATAGACCACTGTGGTGTTCCCCTCCAGCCACACCTCGGGGAACGCCCCCTCCTCCTGCTCAAAGTGTATGAAAAGCTCCTCCCCGCCGCGGGTCAGCACCCGCACCGGGGATCGAACCAGGCCACGGGCCGCCGAGACCAGGGCCGCCGCCATGGCCCCTGTACCGCAGGCAAGGGTCTCGTCCTCCACGCCCCTCTCATATGTCCTGAGCTCCAGGGAGCGGATTCCGGTCACCCGGACGAAGTCAGCGTTGGTCCCGGCCGGCTTGAACAACTCATGATACCTGATCCTCCGCCCGTGCTCCACCACCGGATATCCCTCCAGGTCGTCCACGGTCACCACCAGGTGGGGTACGCCGGTGTTGATGAAGTCCGCGGTCTTCCATCCCGGCTCCGGCGGGAGATCCACGTCCATGGAAAGGCCAGAGGGAAGGGGCATCCTTATCTTGACCACCCTGCCCCTTACCTCGGCGGATATCGGACCGGCCTTGGTCTCAAAGGTCATCGACTCCCCGGCCGCGCCCTGCAGCGCGGCGAAACGCGCGGCGCAGCGCCCGCCGTTTCCGCACATCTCGGCCTCGCTCCCGTCCGAGTTGAAAAACATCCAGGCAAAGTCATACCGCTCCGAGGGCTCCACAAATATAAGCCCGTCCGCACCCACCGACTCCCTGCGCCTGCAGATGCTCCTTGCCAGACCGGGCATATCGTCTCTGGGGACCCGGCCCGAGCGGTTGTCCACCAGGATAAAGTCGTTTCCGCTCCCGCTCATCTTCCAGAACGCGAGCCCCTCGAAAGACTCTCCTGAAAGGCCTTTATCTCCGGCACCGGCGGTCTTTTCCAGATCAGGCTCCACGGTGAATCATCCTTCCTCCAGGAAACCCGGGACCGCCTCACCCCGTGCCAGGTCCTCATATGTCTCCCGCTCCCGGACCACCGCGTATGTGTCCCCCTTGACCATGACCTCGGCCGGCCTGGGCCTGGAGTTGTAGGTCGAGGCCATTACAAAGCCGTACGCCCCTGCGCTCATCACCGCCATCAGGTCCCCGGACTCGAAAGGAGGGAGCTCCCGGTCCCGGGCCAGGAAGTCTCCGGTCTCGCATATCGGTCCCACCACGTCCGCGGTTGCGGCCGGCCCATCCCTCAGCTCCACCTGCTGTATCCGGTGATAGGAGCCGTATAGACTGGGGCGCACAAGGTCGTTCATGCCGGCGTCCACTATCACGAAGTTCTTCTCCCCGGTGCTCTTGGTGTAAAGGACCTTGGCCACCAGGACCCCTGCGTTTCCGGTGATCACCCGGCCGGGCTCTAGCAGAAGGGTGACCCCCCGCCCGGAGATCTCCTGCTTGAGCGAAGCCGCATACTCCGCCGGGTCGGGCGGCTCCTCCTGCTCATAAGTGATCCCCAGGCCACCTCCGAGATCCAGGTATCTTATTGATATCCCTTCCCCTTTCAGACGGTCCATCAAGTGCTCCAGACGCCGCATGGCATCCACAAAGGGGCTTGTCCGGGTCAACTGACTCCCTATATGGCAGGAGACGCCGCAGACGTCCAGGTGCTCCAGGGCGGCCGCCCGCGCGTACTCCCCTAGGGCGTCCTCAAAGGGGATGCCGAACTTATTCCGGCGAAGGCCGGTGGAGACATAAGGATGGGTCAGGGGATCAACGTCCGGGTTTACCCTGATCGCCAACGGGGCCTTGAGCCCCATCCGGCCGGCCACGCGGTTTAACGCCTCGATCTCCTGGGAAGATTCGGCTGCAAAGAGCAGTATCCCGGATCTCAAGGCATACTCCATCTCCCCTTCGGTCTTTCCCACCCCGGAGTAGACGATTCTCTCGGGGTCCACCCCTGCGGCCAGCGCCCGGTAAAGCTCTCCGCCGCTCACGATATCGGCGCCGCCGCCGAGGCCGGCGAAAAGCCGGAGGACGGCCCTGTTGGAGTTGGACTTCATGGAGAAGCAAACCAGATGTGGAATGTCCCTGAACGCCCCGTCAAACACCTTGAAGTGGCGCTCCAGAGTGGCGTGGGAGTAAATATAAAACGGGGTCCCCACATCCCGGGCCACGGCCTGGATGGGCACATCCTCTGCAAACAGGGCTCCGTCTCTGTATTGAAAGTGGTGCATATCATAAATCTCCGGCAGGACACCCCGGCTGCTTTCCGCGCCCGGGCATCCGCCCAGAATCAGTTGTCCCCTGAAGAAACACGGGCCCGATTGGACGGAGGGCCCGGTCCGCCCTCCGGTCCCAGCAGCCGGACCTGGAAAAAATAAAGGTTTTCCCTGCTCATGCCCTGCACCCGGCAGCGAAACTCCCCTCCCTCGACCACCTCCGGGCCGAACTCCAGGCAGTCATGGTACCGGATCGGGCATGTCTCGCAGGGGGGGTCGGACGGGTCATACGCCCCGTAACATACCCGCGCCCCATGGACCGGGTCCCGGGCCTCTCCAGCCGGGACCCCGGCGAGCCCGCCCGTCAGGACCACTGATCCGCCGTCCCACCGGCCGGCAAGGTCTTTGACCACCGCCGCCGGCTTCCGGCTCGGGAGTGTGGGCGGGCCCTTCTTGCCGCAGCCTGCGAAAAAGGGAAAGCAGATCAGGATCAGGGCCGCTGCCAATCCGATGCGCCTCACAGCCCGATCTCCTCCCTGGCCCTTTGTATGGCGGCCTTTACGGCCTGCGGACCGGTCCCCCCGGGCAGATTCCGGCGGGCCACGCAGGCGGCGGGATCGAGCCATTCGTAAACGTCCTCCTCGATCCCTCTTGAGAAATTCCTCATCTCTTCGAGGGTGAGCTGTGGGAGCTCCAGGCCTCTTTCAAATGCGTATACCACCATCCCGCCCACCGCCTCGTGGGCCTTCCTGAAGGTGACCCCCTTTAGGACCAGGTAGTCCGCCAGGTCGGTGGCGGCGAGAAAACCCTTTTCCACGGCACTCTTCATGGCCTCGCCCCTGAAGGAGAGGCGCCGAAGAAGCCGGGTCATGACCTCAAGGGAGTCGGCCACCGTGTCCACGGTGTCGAAAAGGCGCTCCTTGTCCTCCTGCATGTCCTTGTTGTAAGAGAGTGGGAGCCCCTTCATGGCCGTCAGGACCGCGGTCAGGTTTCCATACACCCGGCCGGTCTTGCCTCTCACCAGCTCCGGCAGGTCCGGGTTTTTCTTCTGAGGCATGATGCTGCTGCCCGTACAAAAGGCGTCGGGAAGAGAAACGAAACCGAACTCCTGGGTGGACCACAGGATGATCTCCTCGCTCAAGCGGCTGAGGTGCATCATCAGAATGGAAGAGGCGGAGAGGAACTCCAGTACGAAATCCCGGTCGCTGACAGCGTCCATGCTGTTTCTGGAGAGGCTCTCGAAGCCGAGCTCAGCGGCCACCATCTCCCTGTCCAGATCGAAGCCGGCCCCGGCCAGGGCCGCGCTTCCGAAGGGCATGACGTTCACCCTGGTCAAGGACTCGGTGAACCGGTCCAGATCGCGTCCCAGCATCTCCACGTACGCCATCAGGTGGTGGGCCAGGAGTACGGGCTGGGCCCTCTGAAGGTGGGTATAACCGGGCAGAATCAAGTCGATGTTAGCCTCGGCCTGCTCCACCAGGGCGGCCTGCATCCCCCGAATGGCGCCTCGGACGCCCTCCACGGCCTCCCGTACGAACAGGCGCTCGTCCAGCGCCACCTGGTCGTTCCGGCTCCTGGCGGTATGGAGCTTCTCCCCGATCGGTCCCACCTTTTTTACCAGCAGGGATTCGACCAGTGAGTGAACGTCCTCATGGCCTTCGCCCGATCCGCGCTCCCCGCGGTCGAGCTCCCCGCGGATCTCTTCCAGGCCGGCTATTATCCGGTCCGCCTCGTCCGCATCCAGGATCCCCTTGTCGGCCAACATCCTGCAGTGCGCTATGCTTCCCCTGATGTCCTGGGGATAGAGGCGCATGTCAAACCCCAGGGAAGCGTTGAACCGGTCCAGAACCCTGTCGAGCTCTTCGCGGAAGCGCCCGCCCCAGACCTTTTCTCCCATAATTCTTCCTCGCCTGACCCGCTCGCCCCGCCGCCCGGGCCTCCTATGCACGGCCGGCCAGTCGGGCTATCTTCAACCGAAGTGCATTGAGACGGATAAAGCCCCCGGCGTCCTCCTGGTTATAGACCTCGTCCTCCTCAAAGGTGACATAGTCCGTGTCGTAGAGGGATCTCTGCGATCTCCTCCCCACCACCATACAGTTGCCCTTGTAGAGCTTAAGGCGGACCACTCCGGTCACATCCTTTTGCGCCTCGTCCATCAAGGCCTGAAGCATGCGCATCTCCGGCCCGAACCAGTATCCGTAGTACACGCACTCTGCATACCGCGGGATCAGCCCATCCCTTATGTGCATCACCTCGCGGTCCATGGTCAGGGACTCCATGGCCTGATGGGCGATCCTGAGTATGGTCCCGCCCGGGGTCTCGTACACCCCCCTGGACTTCATACCCACATAGCGGTTCTCCACGATGTCCACCCTGCCGATTCCGTGCCTGCCCCCGAGCTCGTTGACCCTGGCCAGGAGCCCGGCCGGTGAGAGGCCTTCGCCGTCCACCGCCACGGGGTCTCCGTCGCGAAACTCGATCTCCACATACTCGGGTTTGTCCGGCGCCGCCTCGGGTGACGCGGTCATCACGAACATGTCTTCGGGAGGCTCAGTCCAGGGGTCCTCCAATATGCCTCCTTCAAAGCTGATATGGAGGAGATTGGCGTCGCTCGAGTAGGGCTTTTCTTTGGTCACCGGCACAGGGATCCCCTTTTCCCTGGCGAATCCGATAAGGTCCTCCCGTCCCTTGAAGTCCCATATCCGCCAAGGGGCTATGACCTCCAGGTCCGGGGCGAGCGCGGTATAAGCCATCTCGAACCTCACCTGGTCGTTTCCCTTTCCCGTGGCCCCGTGGCTCAAGGCGTCCGCTCCCGTCTTCCTCGCAGCCTCCACCTGTCTGAGGGCGATCAAAGGCCGCGCCAGGGAGGTCCCCAAGAGATACCCCGATTCATAGACCGCATCGGCCCGAAGCGCGGGCCAGACATAGTCCCTGACGAACTCCTCTTTGAGATCCTCCACCACGGCCTCCTCGGCGCCGGTGGCCAAGGCCTTTTCGCGCACCTCCCCCAGGTCATCCCCCTGGCCCAGGTCGGCCGCATAGGCGACCACCGGGCAGCCGTAGCGCTCCTTGAGCCAGGCCAGTATCACCGATGTGTCCAGGCCTCCTGAGTAGGCCAGGACTATCTTCTCCACCTTTTTCAATCTTCCGCTCATCGCCGCATTCTCCGTCAGCCGCGAACGAGCATCTCCAAAAGCGCCTGGTGGAGATGCATCTTGTTCTCGGCCTGATCGAACACCACCGAGCGGGGCCCCTCCAGGACCTCGTCGGTTATCTCCTCGCCCCTGTGCGCAGGGAGGCAGTGCATGACCATCACCTCGGGGTCGGCGGCCTCCACCAGGGCCCTGTTCACCTGGTAGCCCTGGAAATCCCTCCTCCGCCGATCCCATTCCTCTTCCTGGCCCATGCTCGCCCATGCATCGGTGTTGAGCACGTGGGCCCCGGAGGCAGCCTCCCTGGGGTCGGCCACCAGCCTTACCTTTTCCCCGGCCCGGTCCATGACCTCCGCACCGGGGTCATAGCCCTGGGGGCAGGCCAAGGTCAGGTCGAAGCCCAGCACCGAAGCCGCGTTCACCCAGGACCTGGCCATGTTGTTTCCGTCGCCGATCCAGGCCACCCTTACACCCTCCAGGCCGCCGAGCTTCTCTACGACTGTCATGAGGTCGCTCAGGATCTGGCAGGGGTGGTAGCTGTCCGTAAGGGCGTTTATGACCGGGATGTCCGCCCATCGGGCCATTTCCTCAACCATCTCCTGGGAGTAAGTGCGAACAGCCAGCCCGTCCAGGTACCTGGAGAGCACCCGGGCGGTGTCCGCCACGGGCTCGTCCCTGGCTATCTGGGTGGCCGAGCTGTGCATGAAGACGGTACGGCCGCCCGAGCGGAACATTGCGGTCTCGAACGAGACCCTGGTCCTGGTCGAGCTCTTCTCAAAGATCAGCCCCAGGGTCCTGCCGGAGAGCACTCCGGTCATTCTCAAATCGGACCGCTTTATCTCCAGCGCCCTTTCTATCAGGTCCAGTATCTCCTCCCTCCGGAGATCGCGAATGGTAAGCAGGTCTCTCTTCATGACGTTCACAAGTCTCCCAGCACCTTATCCAGGCATTCCACCAGCAGATCCACCTCCCTGCGGGTCACTATGAGCGGGGGGACGAAGCGGAGGACCGAGTCCTGAGTGCAGTTGATGATAAATCCGTTTTTCCTGCAGGCCTCCACTACCGGCCCGCCGGGCCGGTCGAGCTCCATTCCCAGGATAAGCCCCCGGCCCCTTACATCCTTCACGCACCCGTGCCTGCCGCGGAGCCCTTCCAGGGCCTCTTTGAAATAGAGCCCTGTCTCCCGGGAGTTTTCCATCCAGCCGTCCTCCAGGATGCTCTTCAACACGCCCGCAGCCACGGCGGTTACCAGCGGGCTCCCCCCGAACGTGGTGGCATGGCTCCCTGCGGGGAACGCCCCGGCAAGGGCCTCCACCGAGAGCATGGCCCCTATAGGGACCCCGTTTCCCAGGGCCTTGGCCAGGGTCATGATGTCCGGCGTAACCCCGTAGTGCTGATGGGCGAACAGACGCCCTGTACGCCCCATTCCCACCTGGACCTCGTCCATGATCAGGAGGATCCCCCGCTCCCTGCACATGGAGGCAGCCTCGTGGAGATACCCCTCGTCTGGGCAGACCACGCCGCCCTCCCCCTGAATAGGCTCGAGCATCACCGCGCAGACCGTATCATCCAAGGCCTCTCCCAGGGCACCTGCGTCATTGAAAGGCACGAACCGGAATCCCTGAAGAAGCGGGTCATAGCCCTTGCGCACCTTCTCCTGGCCGGTCGCAGAAAGGGTCCCCATGGTCCTTCCGTGAAAAGAGTTCTCCATGCACACGATGGTGAATCTCCCCGGGCCGTGTTTCTCATAGGAGTGCCGCCTGGCCAGCTTGATCGCGGCCTCGTTGGCCTCAGCCCCGGAGTTGCAGAAAAAGACCCGATCCGCAAAGGAGTTTTCCACCAGGAGGCGGGCCAGTTCCACCTGCGGCAGGGTGTAAAAGAGATTGGACACATGCACCAGGATGCGGGACTGCTCCTCGAGGATGCGCGTTACCAGGGGGGCGCTGTGCCCCAGGGCGCATACAGCAATGCCTCCCACGAAATCCAGGTACTCCTTCCCCTCGGCGTCCCATACCCGGCAGCCTTCTCCGCGCACCAGTGTAAGGGGCCTCTTTCCGTAGGTCTCGAACAGATACTTATCCGCGTTCTCCGCTGTGGATGACTGATCCCGGTTCATGTTTTTTCCCTCGCTCCTCCGGCCCTGTCCCTCGGCCCAGGGCCCCTCCTCGGCTCAACCCACTATCTCCGTCCCCACCCCTGCGTTGGTGAAGATCTCCAAGAGTATGGCGTGCTCCTTTCTGCCGTCCAGCACGTGCGACTTTCCCACCCCGCCCCGGAGTGCTTCCAGGCAGCATCGGACCTTGGGAATCATCCCGCCCTGAATGGTGCCGTCCTCCATCAGCCGCTCGGCCTCCTCCCGGTTCAGAGTGGAAATCAAGCGCCCTTCCCGGTCCAGTACCCCTTCTGTATCCGTCAAGAGCACCAGCTTGCGGGCCTTGAGAGAGGCCGCTATTCGTCCGGCCACCACGTCGGCGTTTATGTTGTATGTCTCTCCCTGCTCTCCGGCTCCCACCGGCGCTATCACCGGTATGAACTGGTCCCGAAGCAGGCTCTCCAGGACCCTTCCGTCCACAGAGGTGATCTCGCCCACCATACCCATGTCGATTATCTCCGGGGGCTCATCCTGGCCCTTGCTCCTTACGTAGCGCATCTTGCGCGCGGTGATCAGCCCGCCGTCCTTGCCGGAGAGGCCCACGCACCTGCCTCCGTGGGCGTTGATCAGGGCCACGATCTCCTTGTTCACCTTGCCCACCAGAACCATTTCCACCACATCCATGGTCTGGCGGTCGGTGACCCTCATCCCGTCGATGAACTCGCTCTCAATGGACAGCCTTCCCAGGAAATCCTTTATCTGAGGCCCACCGCCGTGGACCACCACGGGGTGAATCCCCACGAACTTCATCAGGATGATGTCCAGGGCGAACTTGCGCTTGAGCTCCTCGTCCACCATGGCGTGGCCCCCGTACTTGACCACCACGGTGGAGTCCGTGAACCGGCGAATATAAGGCAGGGCCTCTATAAGGACCTTGGCCCTGTCCAGATCCTCAGAGATCATCTCCGGCCCCCCCTAAGAAATCAAAGTATATACCGGCTGAGGTTCTCATCCTCCAGGATGTCCTCCAGCTTGTCGCGCACGTACCCGCGGTCGATAACCACCGTGTTGTTCTCCATGTCCGGGGCGTCGAAGGAGACCTCGTCGAGGAGCTTCTCCATCACTGTATGGAGCCGCCTGGCCCCAATATTCTCGGTGGTCTCGTTGACCCTGCTGGAAAAGGAGGCCAGCTCCTCCACCGCGTCCTCCTGGAACTGAAGCTCTATCCCCTCCGTCTCCAGGAGGGCCTTGTACTGTGTGATCAACGCATTCTTGGGCTCCTTGAGAATCCGGATGAAGTCCTCGGTGGTCAAGGAGTCCAGCTCCACCCTTATGGGGAACCGCCCCTGGAGCTCGGGGAGGAGGTCCGAGGGCTTGCTGATATTGAAAGCCCCGGCGGCAATGAACAGGATATGGTCGGTCTTGACCATTCCGTACTTGGTGGTGACCGTGGATCCCTCCACTATGGGGAGGAGATCCCGTTGTACGCCCTCCCTGGAGACGTCCGGGCCTTGGCCGGTTTCGGCCCCGGCCACCTTGTCCAGCTCGTCCAAAAAGATTATGCCGTTCTGCTCAGTGATACGGACGGCCTGCTCCACGCACTTGTCCATGTCGATCAGCTTCTGGGACTCCTCCTGGGAGAGAATCTCAACCGCCTCCGGGACCTTTACCCTCCGCCTCTTCTTGCGCGGTGGGAAGATGTTTCCGAAGACCTCCTTCACATTGAACTCCATCTCCTCCATACCGGAGCCGGTCAGCACCTCTATCATGGGCGTGCTCTGCTGGGAGACCTCCAGCTCCACGTACCTGTTGTCCAGCTTTCCTTCCCTGAGCATGCGCCTCAGCTTCTCCCGGGTGGTGTCCCCCTCGTGCTTTTCCGAGCGGACTATCTCCAGGGCCTTTTCCTTTTCGCTCTCCTCCCCCTCGGTGCCCTCCTGTTTGCGCTTGGGAAGCAATATGTCCAGGAGTCTTTCTTCGGCCAGCTCCCTGGCCTTGGGCTCCACCCTCTCCTGCTCCGCCTTCTTTGCCATGTTGACCGCAAGCTCGGTCAGATCCCGGACAATGGACTCCACGTCCCGCCCCACATAACCCACCTCGGTGAACTTGGTCGCCTCCACCTTCAGGAAGGGGGAGTTGGCCAGCCTTGCCAGCCTCCTCGCTATCTCGGTCTTGCCCACGCCGGTGGGCCCGATCATTATTATGTTCTTGGGCGCGATCTCGTCCCTCAAGTCCTTGGAGACCTGCTGCCTGCGCCAGCGGTTGCGAAGAGCTATGGCTACCGAGCGTTTGGCCTCATCCTGCCCGATAATATACTTGTCCAGCTCGGATACTATTTCCCTCGGGGTCAGCACCCTTGCCTCTTCGGCCTGCTTGTCCTTGACGGATTCCATCAAGACCCCTCCCGGCCCAATTCCTCAACCACGATGACATCGTTGGTGTAGAGGCAGATGGAGGCCGCGATGGTCATGGCCTCCCTTGCTATGGCGGGCGCATCCAGTGACGAATGGGCGGCCAGGGCCCGGGCTGCGGCGAATGCGTACGGCCCGCCCGAGCCTATGGATGCGACGGGTTCATCAGGCTCGATCACGTCGCCGGTCCCGGAAAGAATAAAGGTGTGCTCGGCGTCCATGGCCAGCAGCAAGGCCTCCAGCCTACGCAGCACCTTGTCCAGGCGCCAGTCCTTGGCAAGCTCCACAGCGGCCCGCATCAGGTTCCCGTTGAACTGTTCCAGCCTTCCCTCCAGCCTCTCAAAAAGGGTGAAGGCGTCGGCCGATGCACCTGCGAACCCGACCAGCACCTGCTCCCCGTAGAGATAACGAAGCTTGTTGGCGCGGTGCTTCATCACCGTCTCACCCAAGGTTACCTGTCCGTCGCATGCCATTACCGCCCGACCGTTCTTGCGCACGGAAAGAATGGTGGTGGATCGAGCTTCTCGGCCTCTTGCTCTGCTCACGGCCTTTAACCTCTCTCCTTTCTTCTCAAGCCCTCCTGTGCACGGAGGATCTTCCGGCCTCAGGGGCCGGCTTATTGAGGCGGGAGGGCTTCAGCGTCTGGGATGCGCCTTATCATAGACCGCCATCAGGCGGTCCAGGCTCACATGCGTGTATTTCTGCGTGGTGGAAAGACTGGCGTGCCCCAGCAGCTCCTGCACCGAGCGGAGATCCGCCCCTCCGTCCAGCAGATGAGTGGCGAATGTGTGCCTTAGCGCGTGGGGGGAGACCTCTTCCGTCAACCCGCAGCGGGCCGCATACTTCTTGAGTATCCTGGAGATGCTCCTCGTTGTCAGGCGTCCGCCCCGGTGATTGAGAAAGAGCGGGCCGCGGTCAGCGGCCCCCCAGACCGCGGCCCGCTGCTCTGCGGTCTTTTTGAGGTAGCTCCGGAGCACTTCGAGCGCCGTCCGTCCCACAGGCACCACCCGCTCCTTGTTCCCCTTGCCGGTCACCCTGACCAAACGGCCCTCAAAGTCCAAGGACTCGAGGTCCAGACCGGCGAGTTCACTCACCCTGAGTCCACAGGAGTAAAGTGTCTCCATGATGGCCAGGTCCCTCAACCCCAGCGGATCAAGCGGATCAGGCCCCTCCAGGAGCCTGAACATGTCATCCACAGGGAGGTAGACGGGTATGGAGCTGCCCTGCTTGGGGATGGAGACCCCCCCGGCCGGATTATCCCCCCGCATCCCCCGCTCTTCCAAAAAAGAGAAAAACGAACGAACTGCGGAGATCTTTCTGGCCACGGTGCTCCTCTTGTACCGCCCATGAAGACTGCCCAGGAACTCCCTGAGGACCAAGTAGTCCATGCGGCCGCCTCCGCCTCCCGGAAGCGGGCCCGATTCCAAACCTTTGCCCTCCAGGAAACCCCTGAACTGCTCCAGATCCACCCTGTAGTTCCGCACGGTGTGCCCTGAATAGCCCCTCTCCGTCTCCAGGTGGGCGAGGAACCGCTCTATGGACTGTTCCAGCCGCATACCGAAGCGCAACCACCCTTTCCAACAAAAAAAAGACAACATATCACATCGAGGCCCGTTGGCAATGAAAAAATCAGCAGCCGGGATTCCGTTCTTGACTTCCATTTTTCGTTTGCGCTAAATGATTTATTTTTGGTGCGGGTTCGGGGGCAATTGTCCAGGACCCGGCCGGCCGAAAAGGGGCGAATCCGTGTAGAGAGGGAGCGGTATGGAAAGAAAGAGCGAGGAGCTGAGAAACATCGGGTTGGTGGGCCACGTAGGTTCCGGCAAGACTACTCTTGCCGAGGCCATGCTCTTTGACGGCAAGGCCACCTCAAGGCTGGGAAAAGTGGACGACGGAACTTCCAATTTGGACTTCGAGCCCGAGGAGATCAAACGCAGGATCACTCTCAGCACGGCGTTCCATCACTGTACGTGGAAAAAGCACACCATCAACATCATTGACACGCCCGGGGATGACAACTTCTTGTCCGACACCAAATTCTCCCTCAAGGCCGCCGACGGGATTATAGTGGTGGTGGACGCGACCAGCGGG
>JBKHIW010000248.1:0-3924 GCA_046538465.1 Desulfobacteraceae bacterium
AAGAAAGCGAAAACCTAGTCCCCGAGGCTCTGAGGGAGGCCGACAATAAGGCGCGTGCAGATGCGATGGCCAAGATGACCATGGCTGGCATAAACGGCCTGGAAATCGATCAAGGGTACGGGGGAGAAGTCCTAGGATGGCGGGATGAAGAAGTAAGTCCTACAAGGCTTGGAGACCCAACTATCCGCCTCAGGTTGGCACGATGGGACGGGAAAAGCCTTTCACCTTGGAGCAAAGAGCCCTCTATCGGCATGGCATGGAGCCTCAGTGAAGTCGGGGTTCCGGCCTGGCGGGTTGCAGGGGGCGTAGAAGCGGCTGACCCTGGCCTGAAAGACGCCATGGATAAGGCTGTTGAGGAAATGCCCGACAGGTGCAGGTGGAGCACCCTGGTGCCGATGACTCCCGCTGGGAGCGGAACCTGGACCGCCATCGTGAGGGATGAAAACAGGAAAAGGTTAATCCTGAAATACTCCCCTGAATACGGATTACACTATGACTCGGGTACAACTAAGGAACAGTAACCGAAATAGGAGGAAGCCATGCCCTATAGCCTGATCGAGGAGGCCTGGATCCCGGTCCTCTGGAAAGGAGGACGGATCGGATCAATAGCTCCTTGGCAAATAACGGACGGGGAGTCGCCTCTAAGGATCGGCGCCCCCAGGCCGGACTTGACCGGCGCCCTGACCGAGTTCTTGATCGGACTAGTCCAGACCGCCCTGCCGCCTGCTACTGAGCGCGAATGGCGCAAACTGCGAGACTCACCCCCGACACCCAAGCTACTTCACGAGTTTTTCTCGCAGTATGCGGACGCATTCATGCTGGACGGTGAGGGCCCACGATTCATGCAGGACCTGACCTTGACCCACGAGGAGGCTGGCGATCCAAGCCCAATCGGCTCTCTCCTGATCGACTCGCCGGGGGACAGCACGATTCAACACAACTCTGATCTTTTCATCAAGCGCGGACGTCTAGAGCGGCTGTGCCCGGCCTGCGCTGCCGCAGCCCTATTTACAATACAGTGCTTTGCTCCGGCCGGGGGGAGGAATATTCGTACATCCCTTCGAGGCGGCGGTCCGCTGAGCACATTGGTCCTCGGGGAGACTCTGTGGGAGACGGTATGGAACAATGTGCTGCCCCGGGATACCTTGAACGCCCTTGGCGGGGATACATCAAAGCCAAGGGACGGCGGTGTCTTCCCGTGGCTCGCTCCCACTCGTAGCAGCGAAAAGGGCGAAGAAACCCACCTGGGCGAGGTCCATCCACTTCACAAGTACTGGGGCATGCCCCGCCGAATCCGCCTCCAGTTCGAAGAAGGCATACAGAGGGTTTGCGGGCTCTGTAACCGAAAGGCTGAAAGATCGGTACCCGGATATCTGACCCGGCCGGGGGGATACAACTATTCCGGCTCGTGGATACATCCACTCTCGCCGATCCGAGACATGGGTGAGCAATACTTAGCGGTCAAGGGTTCCTCAGAGGGACTGGGATACCAAAACTGGCTTGGCCTGGTCTACCGGGAGGTTGAGGAGCGAAACCCTGTGCAGGCGGCCCAGGTGGTGAAGAACTACCGCAACCACAGGGTCCCGCCCGGCAGAGGAAGAGAAGCCCATTTCCGCATCTGGGCCTTCGGCTATGACATGGACAATATGAAGGCCCGCGCGTGGTCCGAAGGAATCATGCCTGCCTGGGCCGTCTCAGATGAGGCAGGGGCCGAACGTCTGGCGGTGGAGACCTCCCGGCTCATACGCTCCGCGACAAGGGTCCATGAGGTGCTCCAATGGGCCTTAAAAGAAGCTTTCTACAGCGATTACGTGAAGCTCCGTAAGGACACCTCATTCATGGAATCGGTGTCCGCCAGGTTCTGGTCAACTACCAGGGGGCCGTTTTTCGCCCTTGTTGCACGTCTTGTTGACGAGGTGACCGAATCCAATGAAGGCCCCTTCGAGCTGCGCCGCCAATGGCTTTCGCACGCTGCCGGTGCGGCCAGGGACATATTCGATTATCTGGCTGACTCCGAGTCGCTCCCTGCAAATGATCCGCACGGATACGCAAGAGGGTGGAATATTCTTAGAAACAAGCTCTCCCCCCTTGATACCCAGATCAAGAAGATCCTGGATCTGCCCTCGGAAGCGGCTTAGAGTCGGAAAACATAAGCGAGGAGGTGCTGTCCATGAATGACGAGAAGAAGATCGATTTCAGGGACCAGGGTTTCCGCGAGATACTTATGGGCTGGTGGCAAGGTCTGGACGCGGACACGGGCGGCCGCGCCGAGTTGCGTCGGGCTAAGAACCCGGATGAGGTCTACGTGTCTCGCCCCTTTCAGGCCGGGCTGGTTAGGAGTCTTAGAGGCTCGGGCTTCAAGGTCACCGGCTCTGTAATGGATCGCCTAGCGGCGGTAGCCGGGTTAATTGCCCATCTGCGCGCCGGGGACAACGATCCCGGCCAGAGTGTACCTCAAGCCATGGCGGCCCCGGGCCCGGGCGGCAGGGCCAAGGTCAGCGGGCTCCGCTTCAGGCGCATAATGTCCATAGGGGACTGGGAAAGGAACGAGCTCTTCCTGGAGCTCCTACGCCTGGTGCGTCTCCTCAAGAGGGTGAATGTCATTGATCTCGCAGAGGCGGCCTATTGGTGGAACGACAGGGTCCGCAAGACTTGGGCCGTGGAATACTATTCCCGGGCACGGGACGAAAGATAACCCCATTCCTGGAGGTGGTTGAAAATGAGTGACTTTGTACAGCTACACATTCTCACCGGCTATCCCCCCGCCAACCTGAACCGCGACGACTTGGGCAGTCCAAAGACGGTCATCGTGGGCGGGGCAAACCGACTGCGCATATCCTCCCAAAGCCTCAAGCGGGCCTGGCGTACTTCGGACGTATTCAAAGAGGCCCTTGACGGAGGCATAGGGGTCCGGACTCGTGAGATGGGACTGCGCATCTATGATGCACTGACCACAGGCACCACCCTGGAAGAAGCCATGAACGGAAAGACATCCGGAGACCTGGACACTCTGCCGGAGACCAAGGCTTACAAGATCGCCGAGAGCATGGTCAAAACCTTCGCCTCGCTTGCCAAGCCCAGCAGGGAGGAGCAAGAGGCCGAGGGCAAGAAACGCGCCTCGCTCAAGACTGGCCAGTTGGTCCATTACGGCCCCAGGGAAATCCAGGCAATAGCCGAGTTGGTCGAGAGGGCGCGGAGAGGGGAAGAGCTCGGAGACACTGATCTCACACTACTCAGAAAAGACCATGCCGCTGCTGACATTGCCATGTTCGGTCGCATGCTGGCCGATAACCCAGGATGGAGCGTGGAAGCTGCAGTGCAGGTATCCCATGCATTCACCGTTCAAAAGGTTGCGGTTGAAGACGACTTTTTCAGTGCAGTGGACGACCTGAACAAGGCAGCCGAGGAAACCGGAGCCGGTCACCTGGGTGTCAATATGTTCGGGGCCGGGCTTTTTTACCTCTATGCCTGTATGGACCGAGGCCTGTTGGAGCAAAACCTCGCCGGGGACAAGGCCCTGGCAACCCGGGCGCTCAAAGCTCTCACCGAGGCTGCGTTGACTGTTGCGCCGACGGGCAAGCAGGCCAGCTATGCCTCGAGGGCCTATGCAGCCTATGTATTGGCGGAGAAGGGAAATCAGCAGCCGAGATCCCTGGCTGTCTCGTTTCTCCAGCCCGCCCCTCCTGGGGACATGTTCTCCTGGTCTGTCAAGACACTGGAAACCGTTAAGGAAAACATGGACAAGGTCTACGGATTGAACCCGGACGCATACCGAATGGATGCGATCAACGGAGAGGGGTCCCTGGACGAACTGCTGGGCTTTATAGCGGAGTAGATCATGCAAAAATATCTCTTGTTTCAGCTATACGGGCCGTTTCAATCCTGGGGCGACGTGGCCGTGGGGGAGATACGCCCGGACTCCCG
>JBKHIW010000249.1:0-3918 GCA_046538465.1 Desulfobacteraceae bacterium
CAGTACTATCAGGCGCTTTCGGTCCCGGTCGAAAAACGGGTGGGCGTTCTTGATAGTGACGGGCGATTGAAGGGCCCATCTTCCCTGGGACAAAATCGGAAGGGCCAGGTATCTGAGACTGTTGGGGTCGGTGCTCCCATCCCCTGTCGGCCTCCAGGAGCCCCCGTCAGTCGGTTCGAACTCTTCAAGTTCCGGCATGATTTCGGTTCGCTCAAGATAGGCAAGGGCCGCCGCAGCTGCACGGCCGTAAACGTTCAGCCCCTTTTCCGCCCAGTAGAGCACCTTCCATCCACCGGCGCGTCTGATCGCCTTTCCCTCCGGCCAAAGCCCTTCAAGGGCCTGCTGGACCTCGTCCTCCAAGCCCGGGGTGTGGGGCATACGGCTGAGGAGGGCGGCGTCCAGCAGCCTAAACAGGCATCGGACTCCATCGCGGTCATAATCCTGGGGAATGTCGATCCAGACCCGTGGGAGGTAGCGCCAGAGTATTTTCTCCGCGTAGGGGCCCCCGGGCGCCACCTCATCTCCCAGGCGGTGCGGAGTCGGCCCCTTCTCTTCGAAGAAGGCCTTGTCAAAGAGCCGGTCAAAGGCGTCCAGGATCTCCAGGTAAGGGGCCTCCAGTATCCCGGCTTCCCCATCCTGAACCAGCTCCCCGTAAAGGGCCTTGCGGATCAATGTCCTCACCACCACCGGGGAGAGATCGTACTTTAGAGTCAGCTCCAGGATCATCCGTTCCAGGTGTCTCTTGGACTTGATTCGAAACTGGGGCGGACCGCCCGCCCGCCCGCACTGCCCGGGCGCGAGGATCCAGGGCTGGGAGAGATCGACAAGGTCTTCATAAGAGGGAAAGAGATTCTCTTTCTCGGGGGAGGATTGAAGTTCAGCCCCTCCGAGTCCCTCAAACGCGATCAGGCGCTGTTGGGCCTCTTCGGGGGTCTGCCCGTCCTGCTCACCCGCCCAGAGTGCTCTCAGCCATTCGGCCGCGTTGGGATAAGCTGGATCCGAAATCAGGGTCTCGACCAGAGGGGCCACCGCCCCGAGCGACTTCCGGGTGCGCATGCACTCGGTGTCGTCCCCGAAGAGCCCTATCCCGGTGCTGTCCGGTGCCCTGTAGGTAATGGCAGACATGGCCGTGAGGACCCTGGTCAGGTTGTTTCCCGCGTCTCCGAAAAACCCCACAATCCCGCACATGCTGGAGGCTCTCCTTCCCGAACATCCTCATTCGGCGGCATACTTCTAAATCCGCCATAAATTCGCGGGATCAATCTGCAGGAATCGCGGGCCCATGTCAAGGAAGAGCGAACGGTCAGGCTAGGTCAAGAAGGCCTTCCCTGTATTCTTCAAGGTGTGGTCGTCCCTCATGTAGTTCGCCTGGCTTCTGTTTCGCATTATCACCTCAAACCCCTCCGGATCATAGGAGTCGATCTCGTAGTCCGGCGCCTGGTCCGCGCCTGTCTCCCGGAGGAGTTCGATGTGCCGCTCCAGCTTGGCGATCGAGAAGGATACCAGCTCCTTGAGAAATCCAAAGGCGTGGCGCATCTGATGAAACCCGTACTTCTTCATCAGGGCGAATCCCGCTACGGCCTCTTGTTCGGCGATTCGGTTGGGATGATCTTGACTGGTCGTGCATGCAGTCTGGATGGAGGGCAATCCCAGCTTTTTGCTCACCTTCTCCATCAACAGATTTGCTATATTGTGAGAGACCAGCCCGAGGTCCACGGCATAGTTTTTCTGTATATTGGCAATGGAAGGCAGGCCCGCATGCACGGTCATCAGCCCCGGATTTACCAATTGGGTCAGGGTGATGCCGAACAAGGCCTCCGCATGAGTAAGCGTCAGGAGCCCGGACATGGAATAAGGCGCGGAAAGTCCGGCCATGGGCATGGTGGATACATAAATGGGAAGACCTGTCTTGACGCACTTCAGAAATGGATCCATCATGGAGTCTATCAGGGCTAAAGGACTGTTCAGAATGGAGAATTGAATAGTTATTTTACCACGCTTATTATGGATTTCTTTTGCCCTGGCAATGCCTTCATCAGTAACTGCTGCGACATAAATTGGTTTTCTACAGTTTTCTATGATCGTGTCCATGACCTTGACTTCCTGTTTCTTGAGCAGGACCCCACGGGCCATGAAATTGACCACATCGGCTTGGTCCACGATACTCGCAATCTTAATCAGGTGTTCGAAGGTGGGCTCGATCAGCTCGCCGGTGCCGTCATCATAGACAAAAGGTGCTGTCCCCCCCACGCCGAACGAGTTCTCAGGGATCCAGTACTGGTCCCGCTTGGGCGCGGTGCTCAAGGCCTGCTCCACCAGTGGGGTGAGTATGTGCAGGTGGCCGGAGCCGTCGTCATAGGCCGCCAAGCCGGTGTCTTCGAATATCCGCCGGACTCTTTCCGAATTACACCTAACTCCGACCTCCTCCAGCACCCGGAGGGCGTCTCGGTGGATAAGGTCTATGAGCTCGGATTTCTCCAAGCCTTCGGACCCTGTGTCACTTGCTTGCTGTATGGATTCCATGGTGGTATTCCTCCTTGTATCTCTAGCTGAGGGCCCGGGATTGTGAGGGAGGCCGATTCGGCGGTACCCGAATCCGCATGCCGTCCCAGGCGAACTGCATTTGATCCAGGCCCTCCTCTATTTTGAGATAGTCATCATATGAACGATTCCAGTATTCCTCCAGGTGGACAAAGACGACCCTTGCGGCCTTTATTCGCCGGGCCAGGGCGAGCGTCTCCTCGAAGGTATAAAGCGTTTTCCGCGATATGTGATCCTCAGGGTACTCGAACCCGTGCTTCAGCCTGTTTTCGAACAGCCCCGGCTGTATGACAAGAAGATCCGCATTCCTCACAGCATTCGAGTGCTCCGGGAACGGCTTCAAGTCGCAAGGGGCATACACGATTCGTCTTTCGGCCTGTGTGAAGACGTAGACGAACGAGGTTTGCCTCCCCCGGTCCACGGGCAAAGCGTCTATGTGAATGTCCCCCACCTCCAGGGCGTCTTCAAACACCGCCGGCTCCACGAAACCCTGCTCCTCATAAAAGTCAAGAAAAGGCCCGTAGATAGAGCGTATATCCCGAATCCTCCTGTGGAGAACCTTTGGGAGGAACAACTTGATACGCTTGTCCGGATAAGCCTCCCAGGTCCGGAAGTCCAGGGTGATCTGCTCCACAACCCGGAAGCCTTCTACATGATCCGGATCCAAATGGGTGAAGAGCAGGCCGTCCACCTTGCTGATCCCCTCGCGGTTCAGCTGGAGGGCCGATTCCGCCGGCGTGTCAATCAACAAGCCGATATCATGAATGTAGGCGGACGGCCCGGTCCTTGCGAAGGGCACGCCTTTTGCGCGCGCCTCTCGGCAGACCCTGCACCTGCAAAGGGGTTTGGGTATGACCATGCAACCGCCTGAGCCTAGAATGGTCAGGTCCATGGTCCTGCCTCTGGGCGGCGGTCAGCTCCAGGGAAACGGGCTGTGAGAGACAGGGTGCAGTTCGCCCTTTTCATAGCGGTCGAACCGGAACGGTTTCAGCAGTTTCTGCCCCTCACCCATCACTTCTTTGGCCACCAGCTCTCCTACGCCGATCATCTTGTAGCCGTGGTTGGAGTCCAATATCAAGTAGCAGTTCTCCTTGAACACGTCGAAGATCGGGAAATTGTCCGGGGTGAAGCACCCCAGCCCGCCCGAGGGCTCATCCTTATACTTGCGGTACTTGTCTTCGTAGCGCTTCTGGCAATGGGCCAGGGCTGATGTCCACATATGCACGAACTCCGGTCCCACTACGAAGTCCGGAGAATCTATGCCGTAAGGATCCACCTCGGGCTCCCCTTCCACTATGTATGGGGCGGCGCCTCCCTGGATCCCGCCGAAGTTGAGATCAGGTTTATAATAAATCCCCCACATCTGGTCCGTTATCA
>JBKHIW010000250.1:0-3901 GCA_046538465.1 Desulfobacteraceae bacterium
AAGGAGCTTGGTAAGCTGCGGGGTGAAGTCCGTGGTCTTGGCCACGTAGGCCTCTGTTCCCACCACCTCGATTCCGTTCTCCTTTGCGCCCTCAATGAAGCTGTCCTTGAGCCCTATGGCGTAGTCGTTATTCTCATAGAATATGGCCACCTTCTTTACGTCCAAGAGGTCCTTTACCACGTAGGAAGCGAGATACTTGCCCTGAAAGTCGTCAGTGTAGCAGTTCCTGAAAAACCACCCCTTCCCCACCTCGCCGATGGTGGGATTGGTGGAGGTAGGGCTGATTATGGGCATCTCGTTGCGCACGTAAATCGGCATGCCCGCCAGCGTGGCCGAAGAGCACAGGTGGCCGATCACAGTCACCATCTTCTTGTCATTGGCGAACTTGGAGGCCACGTTCCCGGCTTCCTTGGGCTGGCACAAATCGTCGCCCCAAACCAGCTCAACCTTATCGCCGTTGATGCCGCCGGCCTCGTTGATCTCTTTCTGTTTCAGCGTAACCCCCGCCTTGATGTTGTCCCCGTAACCCGCCAGGTCCCCGGTAAACGGAGCCGCCACACCAATGCGGATGGGTGCGGCCGAGGCCGCGGTGGTAAGGCAGAAAGCGAGAACAAGACCCAAAGCCAACCCCTTCCACAACGTAGTCCCTTTCATTGCAAAACCTCCCCTTTTTTTGAGTTGCTTTCTTAACACCGATTCTCTCGAAAGCCGATCATTCCCCTGGGGAACGCGGTCTCAGCTCATCCGAGCAATGCTAGGCAAAGCCCTGCCAAGTGTCAAGCGTATTTTCTCCATAAAAAAGGGATAGATCCGCTTACAAGGCCCTGTCGAACTTCCTCTTCCTCACCCGGTCCTTTATGCGGTTGATCTGCCCCCTGCCCAGACCCTTGACCTCACAGCCGAGCTCAAAATAGCGCTCTATCCGGTCGTCGTCCAGGATTCCGAAGCAGTCCACCACGGCCACAGGCCCTCCGGCCATCTCCACCACCTGCTCGGGCTCGAGCTCCATATAATGCTTATGCCTGACCGCCAGGACCACTGCGTCGGCCTCCTTTAAGGCGTCGGCCAGCTCCGGGGTCATGGCGAACTCGTCCAGGTGCTCCTGGTTGCGGAAGAACCTGGACCAGCCGGTCCCCCTGGCCGGATAGGAATCCTGCTTCTCCAGCTCCCACCAATGCCTTACGTAAGGGTCGTGGGCCTTTATCTCCGCCCCCATCTCTGTAAGCTTCCGGGCGATGATCTCTGATCCGCTGTAGCGGGTGTCCCCCACCCCTTCCCTGTATGAGACTCCGAGCAGCACCACCTGGGAGGCGGCCACTATCTTTCCCATGTTTCTCAAGGCGTCCCTTACCAGCTGCGCTGCGTGAAGGGCCCTGGTGTCGTTTATATCTATGGCCTCCGGCGTTATCCTGAAGATGTCCCCGTCAAAGCCGAGGAGGTGTTTGTACGCCCACAGGCCCAGGCCCCCGTCCTTGGGCAGGCAGTATCCGCCTATCCCCGGGCCCGGGAAGATGATGTTGTCATGGGTGGGCCTCACCTTGATCGCGTTGATCACCTTTATCAGATCCACTCCGTTGGTCTCGGCAAAGAGGCTCCATTCGTGGAGAAAGGCCAGTATAGTGGCACGGTAGCTGTTTTCCACGATCTTGCAGGTCTCGCTCTCAATGGGCCGCTCCAGCACCGTGAGGGGATAGTCCTCCACGTTCAACACACCGGATAGAAACCCCACCACCCTTTCACGGCTCTCCCGGTTGATGCCGCTGCAAACCCGCCAGAAGTCCCTCACTGAGCGGACATAATCCCGGCCCGGCATCACCCGCTCGAAGCTGTGGGCGAGCAGGGGCTCCCGGTCGATCCCCCGCATCTTGAAGGCCTTCTTAATTAGAGGGTAGGCCACGTACTCTGTGGTCCCGGGGGGCACCGTTGTCTCGGTCAGGACTAGGCATCCGGGATCGATCTTCTTGCCTATGATCTTGTAGCTCTCCTCCAGGGCGCTGATATCCGCATGACCGCTCCTCAGATTGCCGAGCTCCTCCTTTTGAAAGTCGCACTGTACATCGACCACCAGCACGTCGGCCAGACAAAGGGCGTCATAAGTGAAAGTGGCGGTGAGCGTCTTTTTCTCGTTGACGCACCTGGCGATCAGCGGCTCCACCTCCGGGTCCTCGGCCTTGACCGGAGAGACGCCCCTGTTGAAAAGGGGGATCTTCCAGAAGCTTCTCGGACTGGGCCTCTGCATACCTATCACGAACTTCCCCGGTTCCCCGGTCTCGGAATCCACTGAGTCGGCCACCACCCCGGCCATGACCGCACCCACAAAGCCCAGCCCCATCACCACCACAATCTCCCGGCCCATGGCACGCTGCTCGCTTGCCAGGGCTTGGAGCCTCTCGAACTCCTTCCGGTAGTCTTCCTCTTCAGGCAGGCGGAATTCTTCCCCCTCGGGACTAACCGAATAGGCCATAGTCTTCCTCTCTCTTATTTCATTCTGTTTTCGTATGAAGCGTCCGAAGTGATGTAATGAAAGCATCACGGAAAGTCAAGCCCTTATGAACCTTCCAAAAAGTCTCTTGCCGAATAGGCACACGGTCTTTATGTACATTGGCGAACCAGTCAGCCGGGATAACAGCTCCGCCACCGGATTTTAAGGATGAAAAGCCGATTGAAGCCCTGATCAAGGTCTTTGTAAAGGGCTTCTGGAAAAGCCAAAATAAAACATGGAGACAACCAACGATGGCTTTAAAAAACCACCAAAAAGAGGCTATTGAAGGTATCGAAAAAGTTCGCGAATATGCTGAACATCACCGCAAACATACCAACCTGATGTATAGAGGAATGCTAAAGACCATCCGCAAGCTCAATCCGGGCGGCCGCTGTCTGGAGGTGGGTGCCGGGCCCGGGTTTCTGTCCATGATGATCGCGGAGCAGCTGCCCGAACTCCATATTACGGCCCTGGACCTCTCTCCGGACATGAAGACCGTTGCCGAGGAGTTCATCCGCGAAAAGAACCTGGAGAGCAGGATAACTTATCTCACTGCCGATGCCGCTGACCCGCGGCTTCAGGGAAAACTCGGCGCCTTCGACCTCGTATGTACCGCCTTTTCCCTCCACCACTGGAAGAGGCCGGAAGAGGCCGTCACAAATCTTTGGGGCATGGTCCGGCCGGGGGGAGCCCTATGTATTCTGGACTTCCGCAGGATAGGATGGCTCTGCTCCCTCCCAATAAAGTGGCACGAACTCGAGTCAATGAAGGAGGCTTATAAAACCGGGGAGCTCAAAGCCCTCCTGCAAAAGGCAGGCATAAGCAAGATTCGCGTCAAAAAGCCTTTTCCCTTCCTATTCCATATTGTCACCGCCGTGAAGTAAGCAAAGCTCGTTAGGGGCCTCGGTGGTGATCTTGTCCACGATCTCGACCAGTGACTCCAAATTCCAGTGGCGGGAAATAGACTACGACCACTGTAAGGGCTGCGGTATATGCGCCCGTGAATGCCCCAGAGGGGCCATTGTTATGGAAAAAGAAAACGTGTAGCGGCGGGGGAGCGGATTTCTGCGAGACGGCTTGACCTTTTGTTTTATCGGAGACACACTGGCACCCGCCATGGAGGAGTTTCTTAAATGCCGTCTATGCCCCCGAGGGTGCGGGGTTGACCGCACCAAGGCCCCGGCCGGGGGCGGCCCGGGCGCCTGCGGGGAGAGCGATGTAATGAGGGTGGCCTATGTGGGGCCGCACTTTGGCGAGGAGCCGCCCATTACCGGGCTCAGGGGATCCGGGACGATTTTTTTCACCGGCTGTCCTTTGGGCTGCGTATACTGCCAGAATTACCAGATATCCATTGAGGGGGTGGGCAGGGCGGTATCCGTGGAAGGACTGGTGGGAGAGGCGGCCCGAATGATCAGCAAG
>JBKHIW010000251.1:0-3897 GCA_046538465.1 Desulfobacteraceae bacterium
CGTCTCAATCCCCTCGAATCGGGTCTCTTCTTTGTACTGAATGATGTGAGAGAGTATTTTGAGAGGTTTGTTGGAGTCTCAATCCCCTCGAATCGGGTCTCTTCTTTGTACCGATGAAATGAAAAAGCTCGACGGTAAAACGGTAAAAGTCTCAATCCCCTCGAATCGGGTCTCTTCTTTGTACACTACTCCCAAAATATCATTGGGTTTAGACCAGTTCCAAGGCTATTCCGGCGCCTCCTACAAAAAAGGCGGGGGCGGGGCCTGCGATGGAGTGCAATAAGCGCCAAAACCCCAAGCAACCCCTGTCTGTCAGTGGCTTTTTGGGTTCCGGTACATCGGCGAAGGCCTGAACTGAACTTAACAAAGCGATTTTCTAGGTTTTTCATGGGCTGCCGCCCTCCTCTATGGTCTTCGCTCCCGAGGTGCGCCGGAAACTTGCCTTTGGACACCTTGTACGCATAGGGCAAAACGGCCGATTATCACTCCGAAATGATACCCGTCTCCACAAGAATGTCCAGAGCGCGGGTTAGACGCTCCAAAAATAAATCGCCCATTTGCTGAATCCCCGCGTCGGCTCCCGGCTTCGAGGTCCAACAGTGATCGAACCCGTTTCTGAATTCGAGGAGATCCGGGACGACCTTCTTGAGCAAATCCCCCGCTCCTATTTGGTCCAAGGACTCGTAAAAGGGCAGGAGCTTTCCCACTGCCGTTTCTTCCTTGCCTGAGAAATCCCAGCTTTCGCGGGGATATTTCATCATTCGGACAAATATTTCACCGTAGTACTTCCTTTTATCTCTTCCTTTGCTGGAGAGCACCTTTAAATCCTTTGCCACCTCCAGCACCCCGATGGCCGCGATCAGCTCCCGCATGACCGTGTATGCCTGCATATACAACTTGTGCTCGAGAAGCATTCGTATCAGCTCAAGCTGCACCAAAAAATAGGCCTTTTTGTAGTACTGTTGAGTAGCGGGTACAGAGGATACGAGCCCGGCGAACTTATCCAGGACCAAGCCCAGGAGCATCCTCCCGGTAAGGGAAGCGCTGGTGCGCTTGCGTTTAACAAGCTCAATAGCTGTGCCGGCCTTTTCGCCCACATTGTTCACGTCCACATTTCGGATAGCATTAGTCAAGTCGTTTAATGCCTTTATTAATTCATCGTCATTCAATTCACCTACTTGGAAATCAGGGGTTGTTTCGGAGACCTCAGCTATTTTTCGGATGTCGGCATCCTCGACCAGCCGGGAAACGCCCTCAGCCCATTCATTGATCGCGAAGAAGTCCTTCATGTTCACAATAGGAGCTAGGCTTCTATCCTTGTCGTAGGCACCGTAGTAAACGGCATTCAGAATCACTCCCCTGGCTTTCTGGAGGAAGTTGATGGCTGCGGAGAACACTATGGGAATTGAGCGGTATCCGTGGGTGATATCCACGGTAAGTTCATCCCCCGGTTCAATATGAGCAAGGATACGCTCAAACCAAATCCATTGATCTTGGGGCTCCATCGACTCCGGGATTCTGACGCTGATCACCTCGGTGGAGCCCAGGGCCTCCAGCTGCTGCCTGAGCGCTTCGAAATGGGTACCGTAGGACTTGTCTGTTGTTACTACTAAAATGGTGTCAAAACGACCAGGCCCCAGGAGCTCGATCTCAGCGACCTGGACGAACTTGGTCCTCGTAGATGACCTGCCGTGGAGTTGATAGACTGTGGGATCATACTCGTATATTCCTTTATCTTCTTTGTATGACCCCAATCCCAGAAAGCTCATGTAGAGTCTTCTCATCCCTACCTCCCATATTGCCGGAACCTGCGGTGCTTGAAAGTGTGTACAAGCCTTATGGTGCCGTCCTCCAGCAACTCTTCCGTGGCTTGGCGCTCGGTAGTGGCGTAGACCGGGACAAGGCCGGAATCAAAGGCAAAACGGACCATGAGGTAGCATGCCCCAAAGTCGCCTTGAATCAGCACAAGGTCTCCAACTTTCGCCTCTCTTCTCAGCCACTCCTTGAAGGGGTCCAGAAAACACGCTATTTCCTCCAGGTCGGGCGGCACACGCCCCCAGAGGGGCTGGGTTTCGGAAGGCGGTCTCCTGACGGAGCCTATTTGCAGACGCACTCGTGCGTCCTCTTCCTGCTCAGAGGTGAACTGGTGGTTGAGGAGAAGGAAAAGGTTCGGATTAGTCCTTGAAATCATAGCTCGCCCAAAATTTCCTTGATCCGCTGGACCTTTTGTGACTGTTTTTTGCTGAGGTCTTTTCCGCGCCATTTACCGTGCTCCTGCCAATATCCCTTGAGAGCGCGCGCCAGAGCCGGGCGGTTTTCAGCAGAAAACTGATTGATTCGGTTGAAGATCTCCACCACCTCTTTCTCCGTAATCGCGGGATCGGAAAGCCTTGCTATGTCACGCTGTTCAGGGGACATAGCTTCCAGCTCGGCCTTGCGCCGTTCCTCTTCGGCCTTTCTCTCCGCTTCTTCCCTTGCCCGGCGCTCCCGCTGTTCTCGGGCCCTCCGCTCCTCCTCACGGGCCCTCTCTTTCTCCGCCCGGCGCAGGGCCTCTCTCTCTTCAGCTTTCAGCTGCCACTCCCGCTCCATCTCCTGGTTGCGCCGCTTCTGGTCCGGGGTAAGCTCCACTATTTCGACCCAGCCGAAGGGCAATAGGGTCTTTTTGTCTGAAGGTCGGCGCTGTTCTGATGCGAGCCACACGGTGGTGGCTGCTGGGGCCCGAGTAGTCTTTTTGCGGCCGAGACGGATGAGGATATCCCGGTAGCCCTCCACGGTAACGCACTCAGCCCCTGAGTGTTTCCCTATGCGGAGGAGATACGCGCCGTCGCTGGGGCTTGAGCCCTTCTCAGAACCGGCACCGACCCTGTCGGGCTCCCCAGCCTCACGGGCCATCTCCTTGCGAAAAAAGCTGTCCGAGCCTCGGAGGATGTCCCTGAGGCTCAGCGGTCTTCTTATCCCTGCCTGCTCCAAAGGCTCATCCACCGTGATCGACCCTTCAAACACGGTTTCGCTCTGCACCGCCTCGAGCAGCAGGGGGAGACCTTGGGAGTCCTTGTCAGAAGGCTTTTTCTTTTCGTTGACGGCGTAGATCACGCGGGTCTTGGCAGGGCCCACAGGCCTGAAATCAGAGACCTTGACCATTCGAAAGGGGTCTCCTGGAATGCCATGATAATTGAGGAGCATCTCTTCAAGCTGCCTTGAGCTTTTCACCTCGGGCTCATTGGGGCCGCCCGACCTGCTCGCGTTCAGGGTGCCGGTCCGAAGCGCCCCTTTGATTGCAGAGCCCGGGATATACGGCCGCTGGTCCGCTTGGAGAAATGCAGTCCTTGGGATCTGAAACTTGTTGAGGTTGTCTCTGATCGCTTTTTCATCGTTCAAGGGCAAGGATAGCGTCTTGTTGTAGTGTTCGAGAAAATCCTTGCACACCGGGACATCCCTGCCCTCGGCCTTCTTGTTTCTTAGGAACTTATATACCTCCAAAATGGAGGTGATCGTCCCCTTCTTACAAATCTCGGCGAACTGAGCTCGCTCTTCAGGATCCAAGACCCCAATGAAGTAAAAGGGATCGAAAACGACGATCCTTCCGTTCTCCTCATCAACGGTAAAGGACATGGGTTCATACACTTCATCACACCCCAGGTGTATGGGGGCCAGAGTGCGAATCATGCACTTGAATGTCTGCCTTTTCATACCATTGCTCATATCAATGCTCCATTGCCAGGGGAATCACTGGGCTGTAGCCCTGGACCACGGTTTTGGTGTCATTAAGTGAGACATTGTGAATGGAGCGTCCCACGTAAGGCTTCTTACCCCAGTTTGTCCCACTTGCAGTTTCCAGTACAGCGCCTTCGTCTGCCATTACCACTGGATTCTTGAATGGGTTGCCCGAGAGTGCAT
>JBKHIW010000252.1:0-3893 GCA_046538465.1 Desulfobacteraceae bacterium
GTTGCCGATGCACCGCCTGCTGCCAAAGGGGCTTTCAATGCCCGGCCAGGAGGTGAATCTGCTGCAAACCTTTTAAAATTGAGGGGGTTTCCGGATACCTGAATGGCTCAACAGGCGGATCAAACCACTGCAGGAACGCCGAACCGTCTTTGTCCCTCATGACATATTCGGCCCGACTGCGCTTATAAGATACGTTAAGGATTCCCCGGGGCGGTGTCAATGCCAATCAGGCCGATAATCTTCCACCGCCTTCAAGGCCTCCTGCGCCAAATCCCGGACTCTCGCGGAAGGCAGAATCCCATCCAGGTCCTCGGTGATCTCTCCGGGATCAGAAAGGAGCCCCCGGAGAAGCGGAGCCGCCTCCCCGAGGCGGGCAAGGCCGGCCAGCCGGGCCGCCAGACCCCTTAAAACCGGCTGTGGGGACTCCAGGAACTGGACGGCGTCAGGACGGCCGCCCTTGATCAGGACGGGGTCCACACCAGCCATCCTAACCAGTCCCCACAAGAGCCCCTTCTGGAGCGGCTCGTGCTCCAGAAAATTGCCGTCCTTGCGGGTATAGGAGGCAAGGATCTTTGTATACTCTTCACCCAGGCCCCTGTTCCTGGCCAAGGCCTCGCCCATGGCCTCAGGGCATCCCCAGCCGATCCCGCCGGACTCGTCGTTGAGGTTCCACATCATGCGCCTGATCACCACCCTGGCCCCTTCCATGTCCCGCTCGGCGATCAGTGCGACCACCGCACCCATCACCCGAACCGCGGTCCAATGCGTACGGGGCTCCATTCGGTGCAGGGCTCCGAACAGGGGGCTGACCAGGCGCTTTGGCGGAATGCCGGCCAGGACCTCCATGGCCGCAGCCTCCCGGCCGGTGGAAAGCGCCTTCATGACCCTCTGCTTAAGGACGCGCCCCCCTCCTGGAGTCTGCTCTTCCATTCCTTGCCCACTCCCATCGGTTGCAGCCTTTTCGGCGGCATGAACATGATCAAGGGAGGGCCTCGGCAACCTTTGCAGCCAAAGCCCGGCAAGCCTCAAAGGCCTTTTCGTCCGGGACATAGTTTACCCGCAACCCGGGATCGACCACCTGAAACTTCATTTCCTCCAGCTCACCGGTGATCAACTTGACCGCTTCCCCGCTCCATCCGTAGGACCCAAAGGCCGCCGCAGCCTTGTTCTTCGGCTTGAGCCCTTTCATGTAAGTCAAAAAATCGCTCACAGTAGGGAAAAGGCCGTTGTTCATGGTCGGGGATCCTACCAGGACCGCCCCGGCGTCCAGGACCTCGGTCATCACGTCGCTGCGGTGACAGGCGCGCAGATGCATGGGCACCGCTTCCACGCCCAAGGCGTCAAGTGCGTCCGCGATCTCCTCGGCCATTCGCTGGGTGCTGTGCCACATGGTGTCATAAGCGATCACCGCCTTTTTCCCAGGCTCCTGCCTGCTCCAGTCGACATAGGCCTGGACTATCTTGGAGGGATCCCTGCGCCATATCACACCGTGATCAGGACAGATCATGTCCAACCGCAGTCCCAGATCCCCAATCTTTTCAGCGAGTTTGAGAATCAGCGGGGAATAGAGGAGCAGGATGTTGGCGAAGTATTTTTTTGCATGTGGCATAATACTTTCGCCTACCTCGTCGTCGAATCTCTCCGGGCCGGCATAGTGCTGCCCGAAGGCGTCGCTGGAGAAAAGTATTCCCTCGCCTTTTACATAGGTGAACATGCTGTCAGGCCAGTGGAGCATCCGGGTCTCCAGAAAGGTCATGGTGCGTCTTCCCAGGGAGAGTTCGCCCTGGTCGTCCACAGGCTGGTAATTCAATCTTCGGGAAAAATGGAGGGACAAATTCTTGTGACCCATCTTAGAGCAATAGATCGGCTTGTCTTCGCCGATCCGGTGCATAACCCTGGGGATGCCGCCCGAGTGGTCCATCTCCGTGTGGTTGCTCACTACCAGGTCCACCTTCGCAGGATCGATCACCCGGCTGATCTTCTCCAGCATCTCGTCGGCAAAAGGGGCCTTTACTGTATCAATCAAGGCCACCTTTTCATCCAGGATCAGATAAGCATTGTAGGTCGTGCCTTTGTTGATGGAGTATCCGTGAAAGTCACGCTCATTCCAGTCGGACACCCCCACCCAATAAATATTCTCGGCTATCTCCACAGGCCTCATGTCACATCCCTCCTTTCTGGTAAGAACTCGCTGGATTCAAAGGATGATAAGGCACCGCCCGACCTGCTCCAAAGAGCCGCCGCAAAAACATATTAGGCCGGGCGCGCCTTTGAATCAAGCCCAAGGGCCTTTTTCCGCTAGGCCACTTCCAGCTTCTGTCTGTCGCTCATATCCATCAGCACCCGCTCCCTGGCCTTGTCCAAACCAAGGGCCCTTCTTTTCTTGTCGATATGGGCGATCATCATCGCGGCCATTTCCTCGGGGTCTCTTGCAAACCCCCATTTTCCAAAACCCTGCTCCTCAAGACCCTCGAAGAGCAGCCTGTGAAACCCGGTCTCCTCCACCACCGGGAAGGTCACTCCGAAAACCGTGAAGACCCCTGAGGCCACGAAGTAGTGTCCTATGGAAATCGCCTTTTCACTCATCCACTCCGGCGCAGCACCGGCCACAGGAAGGTCCGCGATGCTCTCGCCCAGTCCGCCGTTTCGAACCATCTCGGAGCATGCTATCAATATGCGGCTGTTGTCCACACAGGAGCCCAAACCCAGCACAGGCGGCATTCCCACGGTTTCGCACACCTCGCGCAGCCCGGGCCCGGCCAGGTGAGCCGCCTCCGGCGTATATAGACCGGCCTTGGCCAGGGCGATCTGCGAGCACCCCGTCTGAACCACCAGTACGTCTTTTCTGATCAGCTCCTTGACAAGCTCCACATGCACATAGTCTTGCTTGACCCTGGGGTTGGTGCACCCCACCACCCCGGCTACGCCGCGTATCCGGCCGTTGATGATATTGTCGTTCAAGGGAGTGTAGGAAGAGCGGAACGTCCCTCCCAACATGTAGTTGATATATTCATGGGAAAATCCGTGCACCCCCATGTTGCGGATCTGGGGGATCTCCACGGCGCAAAATCGGTTCTTGAACCTTATTATTGCATGTTCCACGATGGAGTCAGTGCACTCCCTGGGGGTGTGCTCCCTAAGCTCGATGTGCTCCACCCCCTCTATCCGACAGCGGGGGTTTGTGGTGAAAAGTTTCGTTCCGTAGCAGTCGGCCACCTTGGCCAGCCCCTGCTTGATGCACTGGACATCCACGGCCATTGCGTCCACGGCCCCGGTCACCAAGACGGCCTCCGTGGACATGAAGTTTCCAGCATGAGGCACGCCGTGGCGGGAGAGCATCTCAGCCCCGGAGCAGCACATGCCCACTAGGTTGATCCCCTGGGCACCGGCCTCCCTCGCCGCCTGGTTCAAGGTGGGATCACTGACCGAATCCAGCATGGATTCGAAGAGATTGGGCTCGTGGCCGTGTATAATGATGTTGATGTGGTCCTCTTTGAGACAGCCCATGTTCACCTCGGCCCTTACCGGTGTCGGTGTGCCGTAGAGAATATCCGAAATCTCGGTAGCCACCATTGACCCGCCCCAGCCGTCCGAGAGCGCGGTTCGCGAGCACTGCCTTGTTATATTGTTATACTCTTGATCCACTCCCATGTGGGTCCTGTGCATAATCTCCATAATCTCCCGCATGGCCCCGCGGGGCACCACACCCTCTCTGCGCCAGGTCTCCAGGGTCTTTTCCGGAACTCTCTTTACAAAAGGTATCTCGCCTTCCACCTGGGTATAGGTCCTCTCCAGCTCATGGTAGAGATCCATGGCGATTTCTTGGAGGTCCCGCCCCTCAACGGGTATCCCGATCTCCCGCGCGGTTTCCTCCAGCTTTATAGGGTCTTTGA
>JBKHIW010000006.1:0-17720 GCA_046538465.1 Desulfobacteraceae bacterium
GCGCAGCGGCCGCTGCCCTCTCCCCGGGGGATATCCATGCTGCTCCAGGCGTCCTGTCATCCACCTCTAGGGTTCGATAAAGCTCAGCCCAGTCCACAGCCGGAGGCCCACTTTTCCCAACCGGCTCCTCAATATCAGGGTATTCATGCAGGAACTCGGGCAAGAGCTTGTTGATTTTGGGGCGCAGGGTGTGCGCTGCGTACTCCTGCTTTTTAGAGACATGCCTGCAGGGGGCGATGTTATGGGCGTCAACTTCTTCACAGCGTATTTTGGCGCCAGCGGCGACCGTACGGCGCCAGCGGCGCTTTACCCGTAAAGGATCGAAGTCGGCGACCACCAAGCCGGCGCTGTATTCTTCTATTGCGGCGGTCATCCCTTTCACTGGGTCTCCGGGAATAACACGGAAAGCTATATTCATGCCCGCGAGACTCTCCTCCAGCTCACGGAGGCCCTGCAGCATAAAGGCATAATGCCGCCACCCGGCTCCCTGGAAGGTCGGCAGGAGGCAGAATATCACAACCAGCGGGGCTCCCGTTTGCGCCGCCTTGAAGGCAGCATGGATCAACGCCCAGTTGTCGCGTACCCTCTGATCGCGACTCATCCAATAGATCACGGGGCCGCTTTTGACCGGTTTATCATTCAGTTTATGTATACGGGCAACGTCCATAATAGCGTTTTACACTTTTCTCCCAACACGGGGCAATCATTTAAAGAACACTTAAGGGAACGGCAAAAAGCCCTGAACTTGGTCATCTGTCCTAATAATCTCTACAAGCTATGGCGTTCTCAGCAGCAGTCGAGCGGGTTTTTGTAAAGCCGTCAACTATGATTCATGTAACTCACAGCTTTGATGAGGCCTTCCTCCTAGGCAGCCGAATGGTAATCATGAATCAGGGAGAGATCGTGCAGATAGGAGAGCCGCGGGAAGTGTTCAAAAGGCGCAGCTCCAAATTCGCTGCGGATTCTCTGGGAGTACCCAATATCTTCCGCGGAGAATCACTGTAGACATCGGTGTGCCCTTTGTTGCTGTAATAACCAGACGCTCGTTCCTCGATATGGGGCTTCAACCGGGGGTGGATGTCTTTTTGACCTTCAAGGCGGTTGACGTTCATGTCTTTTAGGTACTGATCCTCAAATCAGCCTTAGCGCCCAAAAATTCCAGTTCTTGCAGTCGAGGGGCCGAGCCCCTTGACCTGGATGATTGCTCTCTCTTCGATCTTGGATAAGAAAAGGAACTGGAAAAGCCTTTCACCTGCCCTCCGATGCCGCCCCTTAGTCGAGCCGGTTTGGGGCGGCGCCACGACCCTGACTCTCAGGGTGAGCAACAGGGTGGGAAAGGCTCCAGCTTTAATCCTGTGCTCCACCTGCCAGTACTGCTCAGGGGCGATGAGGCTTGCTTTCTTATTGACTCACAATAAACTAAGCATGTATATTGCCAACATTAAAAGCAACTTTCCATCCCGTACACTGACTATGGGGGCGGAAATTCCTTGAACCACCCGGTTGATCCAGACAGCATCAAGGATGCCGTGCACCTGACTCTTGGCTTATGCAAGATAAGGGAGCCGGTTTGTCTAGGACAGGAACAATATAAACCTGTTTAGGATGACCCCCTCCAACCAGGGCAGGGACGGTCCGCAGCCAGTGGAGGCCTACAAACAATAAGTACACCTAACCTGACGTTATTTCCGGGACGCCGGTTAATATGAGAAATATGGTCGTCCCTGGCTGATGACCGCGTGCGCCTTTAGCCGCCAGCAGCAAAAGCCATCGCCTGGGTCACAAGTATCCGACGTCCGAGGCCTGACCTCGAAATGCAGATGTCGGTCGGGTCAGTCCTGGGACGACTAATATGCGCACGGATTAATACGATTGTGAGGATTGGGAAAAGTCTTTGTCGATTATTCGGCTGGATAACAGTTATAAAGAAAGGGGGAAGTGGTTTCTTGAGTGGATTGTCTTTGTATCGGCTGACAAATACTGCATTAAAGGCACACCGAGAAGACCTTGAAAAGCACCACTAAGTTTGATTTATCAGCATAAAAAACTACAAAAAACCAAAAGGAGGAGAGTATGAAACAGTGTATTAATATATTGGGCCTAATCTTCTCAGTCGCTTTATTCGCGGCTTGCATCACACCCGCTCCCGATGCGCAGGTCCAGTCCACCAGCGGCCCTGATATTGGTACAGCAAGGGCCGAATCCTATCACGGTCCCAAGGCGGCCATTGCAGTTGCCGATTTTGAGGACAAGACCGTAGGCAAAGGGCAGTACAGAGCGGAATACGGCCGAGGCTTGCAGGATATGCTGGTGACAGCCCTCTTCAATACAAACCGGTTTATTGTGCTGGAGAGGGAAAAACTGCAGGCGGTTATGACGGAGCAGGATATGGGCGCCTCGGGCAGATTTCGTAAGGACACGGCGGCACCCATAGGCGAGCTTGAGGGGGCCCAGCTTCTGGTAGCGGCTGCGGTGACCGGATTTGATCCAGGTCAGGCCGGCGGCGGCGGCGAAGTGAGCGGCAGCGGCGGGTTCCTGAGGAAAACTCAATTAGGTTCACTTTTTGGTGGTTATCAGCGTGCGCACCTGGCTCTGGATCTGCGGATCATCGACACTGCAACCGGTCGTATCCTGGCCGCGACAAACGTCCAGGGCAAAGCGCACAGTTATGACCTCGGAGGGTCGCTTCTCGGCAGCAGTGCAGGGGGAGGCTTGAGCACATTCGCCAAGACCCCCATGGAACAGGCCATCAGAAAAGCAATCAATGAAGCGGTTAATTTTGTGGCCAGCCAGACTCCGGCTCAGTTCTACCAACATCAATAGGGTTGGTGTTGCAAAATGCCCCGGACCCGGTTATCTGCCCTGGCGGTTTAAGGGGCTGCAACGTTCCCAGTGGCTGTCGAGCGACTTTTTGCGAGCCCGTCAATAAGGGGTCAGTCAAGCTTGCACTCTGATCCATAATCCAGGAGGTACGGATGAAGTACTTCAGGTTTGCTTACATGATTGCTCCTGTAGTGGTCTTTCTTCTGTTATGCGTCGGGGGCGGTATTCAGGGAATAACCGTGGACCCCGCCATGGCAGAGGAATACGAAGAGGACAGACCTCTTTCGGTTACCCCCAGGCAGCTTCCGGAGGGGTCTCATACCTGGGGCCCTGCCCCCGGCGGCATAATCTATGACGGATATTACCCTCCGCCGGACCTTTATTATCAATACGGACACCCGGCAAGACCTCACTGCTATCACCCCTACTGCCCACCTTACTATGGATATCCTCCGTATTATGAGCCTGCAAGGCCATGGTATGAAGAGGATAATCAGCCTGCTCCGGCGGGCAGGCTACTGCTCCTAGTGGAGCCGGTTAAAGCCGAGGCCTTTGTAGATGGGTACCCACTCGAGCGGCATACTGATTTGTCATATGAAATCGGTCTTCTCGAAGGAGAACATCAGGGGGAGGTAAAGGCGGAAGGGTATATGTCTTATAAAAAGACGGTCAGCATACGCGGCGGAGAAAGGCTCAAGATGGCAATTCGATTGGAAAAGGAAGGCCGCGGTGAAAATCCTGGACAAAATGACTGACAACGGAGGCTGTCAATGGTGATGAGCAGTATACGGGAGAATATCAGGCCTCCGGAAGACCTTCGTATCGCAGTGATATTGGATGGCGTCGAAGGAGGTTGTGCGCATGGCTGAGCATCCTGAACATCTTGACGGCGCGATTCTTCAAAGAGACAAGGAAACCTACGCGATTGTTCCCAGGACGCCTCTGGGGATCGTGACCCCGCAGGTCCTGGAGTCCATTGCCCAGGTGGTCAAAAAATTTGACGTCCCTGTAGTAAAAATCACGTCCGGACAGCGGATGGCCCTGGTGGGTCTCAAGGAGGAGGACTTGGCTGCGGCCTGGAAAGACTTGGGGATGGATATTGGACGAGCTACTGAACTCTGCGTGCACTACGCTCAAGCCTGCCCGGGAACCGCTGTCTGCCGTTTCGGGGTGCAGGATTCGCTCGGTCTGGGCATGGAGCTGGAAAAGCTCTTCATTGGAATGGAGTTCCCTGCAAAGATAAAAATCGGGGTCTCAGGGTGCCCAATGTGCTGCGGGGAGAGCTATGTACGAGATGTCGGTCTTATTGGGAAAAAGAGGGGATGGACGGTGATATTCGGCGGCAACAGTGGAGGCCGGCCTCGAATCGGCGATGTGATAGCTGAGGATCTGGACAAGGAAGCGGCGATAGACCTTGTCAGGAGGTGCTTGGACTACTATGCAGCCAATGGCAAGAAGAAGGAAAGAACCGCTCGATTAATGGAAAGGATAGGAGTGGATTCCCTGAAAGAAGCGGTCTTCTAGCACGAAACGGATCGGTTCGCACGGTTCATAAAATCCGGAGTAGCTTTAGAGCTCATGACAACTCATACAGACTGTTTTCCCTTCTGCTGATCTCTAATGGACTCAAGGCAGCCCCCGGCATCTTTTATCGCCGGGGGCCGCACCGGGGCCATGACGGTCGGGTGCGACTCAATGCTTACTTACAGAGCACCTCCCAAACTGGCAGGAGGCCTCCACATGACCCTCACCAAAGAAAAATTGAACAATGACATATGCGAGCGCTTGGAACTTCCCCGAAGTGCGGCGCGAGGAGTGGTGGAGTCCCTCCTGGAACTGATGAAATCCGTTTTGGAGTCGGGTGAAGACATTCTGATCACCGGCTTTGGCAAATTCTGCGTCAATGATAATAACGTCAAGAGGAGGCGAGGGTTTCATACAGGAGACCGCTACCCCGTGGGGGCAAGGAGAGTGGTGACGTTCAAGCCCTCGGAGATCTTGAAAAGGAAGCTCAACGGCGACTGAACCGGGACAGTAGCGCAGAGCCGGCTTGGAAAACCCGCCTTCATTCATTTATTCTCCTTGCAGTGTTCAATCCATACTGCCTCTATCCAGGCCTCGATCTGGTCCTGGTAGTCCTCGGTACGGGTCTCCATTCCGCAGCACGTGCAGACAACACGAACGTCACATCAGCGCCCTGTAAGCTTTGCACGGCCTCCGCAAAAGATGCAGATCAATTCGTTCATCTCGCTACTGTTTGCTCCTTGCCATAACGAAGACTCAAAATGGAGAAGCAATCCGCCCGCCTCAAGTCGCTTTCGCCCGGGCAGGCTCCATCGGCTTATTACGGAATAGGAATTCGCCAAGTAGAGAGGAAAAAAGGACCTGCACCGAAAAGGCGTAGGTCCTTGAAGGCGTTGGTAGCGGGGGGCGGATTCGAACCGCCGACCTTCGGGTTATGAGCCCGACGAGCTACCGGACTGCTCCACCCCGCGGCAAAAATATAATTTAACAACACAGTGGACTGGTGTCAAGGAAAAGACAAGACATTTATTCACGGGGTAGTCTGATTATAAAGGTGGTTCCCTTGCCCGGCCGACTTACAGCGGACAGATCTCCTCCGTGGGCTTGGACTATCTTGTATGAGATGGACAGACCAAGGCCCGAGCCCCGCTCGCGGGTGGTGTAAAAAGGCTCGAAGATGTGTTGGAGATCCTCGTCGGGGATTCCCAGCCCCTCGTCGCTTATCCGGATTTCTATGCCTGTGGATATGGATGCAGTGGTCAGGGTGATCACGCCTCCCTCGCTCATGGCCTCCATGCCGTTGGCAATAATATTTATGAAGACCTGTTTGAGCTTATCCGGGTCGCAGGTTATCTCTTCCAGATTCGGGTCCAGGTTCTCCCTGAATCCATACCTGCCGGGGGGGTAAGCGCCCGCCATCACTTTGACCACATCGCGGAGGACCGAATTCACATCCGCTCTTCGAAGGATCAAGCGGTAATCCTTGGTGAAATCACCCAACCCGGCCACCAGGCGCTCCACCCTGGTAACTTCCTCCAAGATGAGGTCCAGCTTTTTAGTTAGGCGTTCGTCCTCGAGGTAGCGTCGAATTTGACTGGTGAACCCTCCTATTATCATAAGGGGGTTCTTGAGCTCGTGGACCACGTGGGCTACGGCCTCCCCGACCGCGGCCAGGCGCTCGGACTGTAGGAGCTTCTTTTCCAACCGTCTTCTGTCCGTGAGGTCCCGGATGACGGCGGTAAAGGTAACCTCCGGGTCCATCTCCAGAAAGGAAAGACTGAGCTCGATGGGAAACTCCTCCCCCCCCTTTCTGACAGCGGTTAGATTGACGGTGCGGCCTATCACCCTGCCCTGGCGGGTTTGCAGAAAGCGTTTTACATACCGGCTGTGGTCGCCGTACTTGGTGGGAATAAGAATATTGAGATCCCGTCCCAGGACCTCATCCCGCGAATACCCGAAGATCCTTTCCGCAGCGTTATTGAAGAGAATTATACGATGATTTTCATCAATGCTGAGGATGGCAGCCGTGGCGGTGTCCAGGATAGATCTGAATCGCCGCCTGGAGCTCCGGAGCTCGGAAATCAGGGAATGGTACTTGGTCTCATCCCGGGTGATCTCCATGAAGTACTCCGGTGGATCCCCCTCGGAACGCGGAATGGGATACATGATCAGTGACAGCTCCCTGCGCCTTCCATCCGAGCCCGTATGCCTTAGGCTCATCTGCGTGCGCTCCCCGGTCTCCTTGGCCTTGATGAGAGGGCAACCCTCTTCGGCCTGACTCCCGCAGGGAGCGCCCGCCTCGGCCTTAAGCTCGTAGCACTTGCGACCCAAGGCCTTGCCTTTTTCCAACCCATAGTGTTCGACCATGACCTGATTCACATCCAGGACGTTGAAGTCCTTGTCCAGGACTAATATCTCCTCGCTGATCCCATCAAATACACTGTTCAAAAAGAGATTGCGCACCCTCAGGGACTCGAGTTCCTCCTCGGCTTCCCTTAGCCTGCAACGCATTTCCTGCAGTTCTTTTTTGTTAGCATTCATCTGCGATTAGGCCCCTCTCCCCTTCCCGGGGTATAGAAGACATAGTTCGCGCATAAGATGGAAAACATATCCCCAACACCGTCTTGTATGGCCCCGTAGAGCTCCTTGAGGCTTTGGGCCCGGCGCAACGACTCGCGGTATTTAGCGAAGTTGTAGAACCGGGAATCCACCGGGAACAAGACCTGGTCAATCGGCCCCAGCCAGCTCACGTTCAGCGCCTGCTTCAACTCCAAGACCTTTCTATAGAGATCGCGGATCAGATCGGTCCGCAGGAGTGGGCTGACCTGGTTGATCATGCAGTCCACCAGGCCGGCCAAGTAATAGACCTCCTTCATGGCGCTCTCGCTCTCCCTGTTCAGATAGAGCCCCCGCACGGTGTGCGACATCCCACCGCGGAGGACATGGTGAGGGGGAAGGGAGGATACGCCTGCTCGGCCCTCCCTGAAGTTTATGGCGCGGCTGCGCTCCAATCCTTCCGAAAACGGCCTTAACATCATAATGAACTCGGAGTTATCCCACATGGCCCGCCTGAACTCCATAGGCTTGGAGGAAATCAGATTGTCGGGCGGGCGGTTTCTTCTCTCTTCCAAATCGATTACCCTTCCCAACGCGATCGCCTCCGAATAAGAAATATCTCTCCATCAAGGCCTTGGATGGTGTTTTTCATGGATCTTCTTGAGCCTTTCACGAGTCACATGTGTGTATATTTGGGTGGTGCTGATGTCTGAATGGCCCAGCATCACTTGAACTGATCGAAGATCAGCGCCACCCTCCAGGAGATGACTGGCAAAGGCGTGCCTGAGGCCGTGCGGGGTAATGGGCCGTCTTATGCCCGCCTTCCGGCCGTAGTGCTTGATGATCTTCCAGAAGCCTTGGCGGCTCAGCCGCCCGCCCCTGGCATTAACAAAAAGATATGGGGAGGAGCGACGCCGGAGAAGCGCGCTCCTGGCCCCTCCAAGGTAGTCCCGCACAGCGGTCCTGGCCCTCTCCCCCATAGGCACGGCCCGCTCCTTCGAGCCCTTGCCAACCATGCGGACGAACCCCGCCTCCAGGTTTACGTTCACCGTGCGGAGGCCTGTCAGCTCGGAGACCCTCAGTCCGGTGGCATAAAGAAGCTCCAGCATCGCCCTGTCCCTTAGGCCGGTCGGCTTGTCATCCCCCGGTTGGGCCAAGAGGCGGTCTACTTCCTCCATTCCAAGTATCTCAGGCAGCCGCCGGGGTGTCTTGGGCGATTCCACCAATCCGGCCGGGCTTGCCTGCATCCTGCCTTCCGACACCAAGAATCTGAAGAACATCCTAATGGAGGAAAGCCGCCGCGAGACGCTCCTGGAAGAGAGCCTGCCGTAAAGGGAGGCGAGGTAATCAGAGACATCCTCCCTGGCGGCCGACCCGGCCGAAACACCTCTACCATCCAGAAAAGACAAGAATTCTACAAGATCCCTGCTGTAAGATTGAATGGTGTTGGGGGCAAGCCCGCGCTCCACCCGGAGATGGGCGATGAACTGGTCCAGAAGATAATCATTGGATGCGGCTGTCATGTCTCTCCGCCCGGGGCTTGGGTTGGATTAGCGCGGCTGGGATGACCCCGGGCCCGGCGGGTATCTTAAACGTCGTAGAAATGACCCACCCTTGTCAGAACCCTGGGGCCGTTTCTCTTCACAGCCACCATCTCTTCGAGCCTGACACCCCCTTGCCCGGGTATATAGATCCCCGGCTCGACGGTTATAACCATTCCCGGCCTGAGCTTTTTCGGCTTCAAAGGCCCCACCCTGGGGCTCTCATGAGCGGCCAGGCCTACTCCGTGGCCCAGGGCATGGCCGAAGTAGTCTCCGTAACCTGCATCTCTTATAATTTTCCGGGCCAGCCCGTCCAAGAAAGCGGTCTCCACTCCGGGCCGGACCGCTTCCAGGGCCGCCCTCTGCGCCCGCCTCACTGTCCGGTAAACATCGAGGAAGCGCCCTTTCGGCTCCCCTCCAGGGAAAACGGTCCTGGTAAGATCACAGCAATACCCGTCGATCCGCACCCCCACGTCGACCACCACCGGCTCTCCTGCCTGGATCCGACGCTGGGAAGGTACTGCATGGGGCAGGGCGCCGTTTGGTCCTGACGCCACTATAGGCGGAAAGGCCATGCCCTCGACTCCGGCCTCCCTGGCAAGTCCCTGGATTTCCCAGGCGACTTCGCTCTCGGTTCGGCCCTGGTGCATCCGCGGGATCACCTGATCCAAAATCTCTCCCATGATATCCGAGGCCCGGGCCATGGCAGCCAACTCCTGCCCGGACTTCACCTCCCTCATTCGCTCCACAAGCGCATGCACCGGAAGGAGGCGGATCGGCGGATCCATCTTCTTTAAGGCGAGCGACACCCTTCTTTGAAGGCCCCACAAGACATAATCCGCTTCAAAGCCGAGTTTTCTGGTTCCCAGATGAGACAGGATCCCGGGGAGGCTTTTCACAAAGTCGGCGGTCAAAGTAACCACCTGAAAATCCGGGGCCTGCTCCCGGGCCTCTGTAGTGTATCTGGAGTCGGTGAGCAATAGGGCCTGATCACAAGTTATGAGCAGGAAGCCGGCCGATTCGTTCAGCTGAACGTCAGCGGCCTTGAACCCGGACAGGTATCGCCTGTTCTCCGGCTGGGAAATCCACAGAGTGTCCGGGGCGCGTCTTTTGAGCCGCTTGCGCAGAGTGTCAAGACGTTCCCGGAAAACCGATCGATCCATTAGGGCGCCTCTCTAAGTGCGATTAGCAGGCAGGCTATCAGAATATTCCTTCAATTGCAATTTCACCGGCCCATGGTATATCTCAGGCCGGGGGCATTGGTTGACATCCATTCGAGGAGTTGTTACTAGACCATTATGAAGTGGTCTTTTTTTGAGCCGGCCGCGCGCCGGCCGATCTTTTCCAGGGGCCTTGATCCCGGACATGAACGAAGGAAAAACCGTCGAATACATAGAACAGGGCAAGTTCGTATGCGCCCTATGCCTTGGTGAAAAGGGCGAAAGACTCCGCCTGCTCACCACGACCGCCCGTGAAGTGAACCTATCTCCGAAGCGGGTGCTTCTGATATCAAGGACTCAACTGATCGATCCTTCGCGTCCTAGAGACGAGATACTCGGCGCCTTGCGCAGAGCCGAGGAACTCCGGCAATCACTCAGCAAGGAAGTCAGGGTCGACGAGCTCTGGCAGCTTATTCACGACGAAGACGAGAGCTTCGATTACGAGTACTTAGCGGATCTTTGCTTCGGCGAGGGGGCGACCGACGACCATATCTCCGCACTGGTGCGGGCCCTGTTCGAGGACAAGATCCATTTCAAGCTCAAAGAAGGTCGATTCGTCCCCAACACGGAGGAACGAATAGAACAGATCCTCGCGGAGCGGGACGAAGAGGCCCGCAAGGAGCGCATACTCAGCCAAGGCGCAGAATGGATTAGGGGGGTATTGGAGGGAGATCCCTCCCCGGCGCCTTCCTGTGCCGATGAGGTAGTGGATCTTCTGACCGGCCTAGCACTCTATGGGAATGAGGCCGGGGAGTACAAGTTCGCCAGAGAGCTCTTGACCCGGGCCGGCTGCTCTAATCCCGCCGAGGCCCGAAAGATCCTGGTCGCCCTGGGGGTGTGGGACGAGGACGAAGACCTGGACATATTGAGGCTTCAAATCCGTAAGGAATTCGACAACGATCTCCTGATCTGGGCCCGAAGGTTGAAGGACTCTGAACCGGATCGGACCGGCAGGGAGGATCTGCGGCACCTGGAGGCCTTCACCATCGACGGCCCCGCCACAAGGGACTACGATGACGCCTTAAGCCTGGACCACCGCCAGGGCGTGCTGGAAGTCGGGGTTCATATATCCGACGTAGCGGGTCTGGTACCGCCGGAAAGCCCTCTGGACCTCGAGGCCAGGAGGCGTGCCAGCTCCCTTTATCTCCCAAGACAACATATCCCCATGATCCCCCAGGAGCTCTCCCAGGACACCCTCAGCCTCAGGCAGGACTGCGACCGGCCGGCCGTGAGTCTCATCTGCAGGCTGGATACCGCCGGGGAACTGCTTGATTACAGGTTCGTACCCAGCCTGGTCCGCGTAAAGCGCCAATTAACGTATAGCGAAGTCAACGAGCAGTATACCAAGGATCCTATGCTTGCTGAAATGCACAGGCTCTCCATGGCGTTGAAGCAAAGGAGGCTGGAGCGGGGTGCCGTGGATCTCTCCCTGCCGGAAATCTCCATCAGGGTGGACGACGACGGCACCGTGTCCCTGCAGATGATCCCTCAGGACACACCGGCGCGAATGATGGTGGCCGAGTTCATGATCCTTTATAATTGGCTGGCTGCCAAGCTCTCCAAGGACATGCGGCTTCCCATTCTCTACCGCGGCCAAGGAGAGCCGGCCGAAAGGCTGGAACCGGACGGGATGGATTACATCTTTTACGTCTTCATGCAGCGAAGGAAGCTCCAGCCCATGCTCATCGACACGGAGCCTTCCCCGCACGCCGGCCTAGGGGTAGACGCCTATACCAACGTAAGCTCGCCGATCAGGCGCTACCTTGACCTGGTGGTCCAGCGGCAGATCCGAAGCGCCCTTTTGAATGAACCCGCTCCCTACGACGAAAAAACCCTGGAAAAGATACGCATGTCGGTGGATGCCGGGCTGAGAGACATCGCCAAGGTGCGCCGAAACCGCACCCGCTACTGGATACAGAAGTACCTTATGCAAAACAGGGAGGAGGCCAGGGAGGCCATGGTACTCTGGTCCAACCGCACCAAGCACCGCCTGCTCCTGACCGAGTTCCTCATGCTGGCGGACATAAGGAGGAAAAACGGGCAGGACTTTGAGCCTGGTGAGCGCATCCAGGTGTCAGTGGAAAAAAGCGATCCATGGGAGGACGTCCTGAACCTCAAGCCGGCCGGTGAGACGACATCGGGTGAGGCACCCTAACGGTTCAGCCCGTCATTCTTCCAGGTAAAAGCTGCACAGCACCCCGGAGCCGTTCTTCACCAGGGCCTCCTTTTTCAGGCCTCCGCCGGGGGAGCGGAGCTCGGACAAGGGAAGGCTCTCCCCCAGCCTCAGGACTCGGCCGTTCACGTCGAGCGTGACGTCCCCGCACCTCTGTAGATTGGTGACCACCTCGGTCAGGCCGATTCGATCTGCGTCCGATAGGGACAAGGTACCGCCCGGTCTCACGCAGGCCGGGTTGCCGCCGTTCACATCAAGAAGAAGGTATTCCACCTCGGGATCCTTCAGAAGAATCTCCAATCTGCCTATTGTTTTTTCGTCGTGGTTGCGGACCGCAAGGACCTCATAGAGATCACCGGCCTTGTTCAAGGCATAGCGATCCAGAAGGGCCTCCTCTGTGTCTATTTCATAGCCCCGATCCTCTCCGGTGTTGTTCTCCCAGTCCCCGACAAAACCCTTGAAGTTGACGGTCACCTCCTCGGGCCCGAATGAAGGTAGAATATCCACCAGCTTCATAACATCCCCCCGAACCAGCTCCAGCCTCTCCCCGTTTTCCAGGACCAGCCGACGACCGCCTGTTTCCACCATGAAGTAAGTCAACTCATCTGGAGGCTCTTCCTTACGGGCGGCAGCGAACGAGCGCTCTTCGACCGGCTCCGGTGCCGGCTCCTTTTTTTCGGAGAAAACCACCGGGATTTCCGCAAAAGTATGGTTGTCTTTTCTTACTATTATGCTTGTTTCTCTCACTATCTTGAAATCCTTGCGGAAATCGTTTAGGTCTCCGTGCCCGAGTATGTCCATGCTGAGACCTCTTTCGTAATTCGCCTCTATATGGGTCACATTGATGGTATCCCCGGGGCTGAGACGGAGGGGCTCCCTGTCTCTAACCACTATCGGAGTACGGCCGTTGATGGAAACCACGAGATATTTGAGTATGGGCTCCTCGAGATTCATGCCCGGGGACTCGGGGATGATCCCGAACATCTTCTTGAACTCGTTTATGATCAGATTGTGGTACCTGACCTTCAAATCAAGCGATGGTAGAAATTTGGAGGTCTCCACCCCGAACGCCGGGATGTGATGCTTGGTCAGGGCGTAATAGGTGGCGGACATCCTCTGCTCCCTGTGGGGGCTGTCGGTCTGCCCGGTGCGAGTGTTCATGAAATGGAACTTGTGGAGCTCATTTTGTATCCGAGGGTTGACCGCGGCTATGACCTTGCGGGCCATTTCACCCAGTCTTATCTCCTTGTCAGTGCCCGGGATTTGGTAGGTCTCGCAGTCAGCGATAATGGACTGGCCGAACCGCGTGGGATTACGCCACTTGTCGATATAAGTGGGATGGTAGTAGCCCGCTCCGTCGTGGAGGTTTAGAAGGTAGTCACTCTCCCTTATCAACTCCTTGAGTATGCTTACGATCCGGTCCTCCATGGTATCGGGCTCGTCCTCGCCGGCGAACTTGCGGTTCATGTCGCCGTTGACCCCGCGCTTATTGAGTATTATTGAATAAAAATTCGCACGGGGCACCACGATCAGGTTGCCTTTCTCCAGTCTCATATCCGCATAGAGATCCGCCGAGAGAAACCCCCCGGGCTCGTTGCCCTGTATCCCGCCTATCAGCATAAGGGTCTTTCCGGGCCGTTTTCCATATATCCTGTAAATATTGAGCTCGTATGCGGTGTTGCGGAAATGGACGATATGCTCCCGGGTGCCGGGCTCCCCGGCGCCGGAAAACAACGCCCCCGCGGTCAGAGAAAAAGGCAAGGTCAAAAACAAACACTGCACCACCCTCGCGAACACATCACGACGCATGCTCCACCTCATAGGACTGGTCGAATATAAGCCGCCCCGAGTCGTCGTAGACCACTACGCGAATGGATTCCGCTTCGCCCTTTTCAGGGTCGATCTCAAAGCGCCCTTTGACTGGTTTGAACCGCTGTATGATGAATGGATGTCCACGGCGGTATGCGTTGGGGAAGCCGTCGGCGCCTATCTCTCCCCTTGGGTAAACGTCGGACCAGGTCCGGCCGTCCCCTCCGGCGCCCTGTGCGATGATGTGCACGTATCCGCTCAGGGGGTCATCCCCCTCCTCGATATTAACTATATTGAATTCGACGGTTACCACCCGCTCTTCATCGGTGATGCTCATCTCCTGCACATCCACCAGGCCGGAGACGGGCTCGGCCGGCTGCTCGGCACCCTCTTGTGACGGTCCCCTTGCCGAATCTCCGGCCTCTTCCGCTTCGACCGTCATGCGCTTTACCTCCAGACCGTCAATATAGGCCTCGAGCAGGGAGACGTGCTGCCGGTATCTGAAAAGGGATCTCTCGGCCTGTTCAAGCTCGAGCTCCAATCGGGTGATTCTTTGCTGCTGCTCCAGCCGATCCCGCCTCAGCTCAGCCCACTGGTTCACCACCACTACGCTGGCGGGCAGGTAAAGGGCCAGGAAAACCGCCGCCCACAAGACCACCCGGGGGGATATCTTGAACGTGCGCACCTTTCCCACGCGCCCCATGACCATGACGGTCCATCTGCGCGCAGCAGGCTCCGCCTTGGCTTTACGCCCTAGGGTCGGCTCCTTTTGAGGAGCTTCCAGTCCTCTCTGATAATCTTCCACTCGCCGTCCCTCTTGCTGAGCAGTAGCTTCTTCAGACCGTAGTCCCTGTAGCCATCCGCCCTGTAGTCCTGTTTAAAAGAGACCTCGGCACGACCGGCGCTCAAGAGTACAATTTTCATGTCCTCTATTTCCACCTGAACCGCGCTGTACTTCCTATTCAGCCTCCGGCGGTGCTCTTTCCACTCGGCCCAATCCATGCCCCTGGATTGGAAGGCCGGGTGGTAGCAGTCCATGTAATCGCCCAAATCCATCCTTTCCCAAGCACGCTCCCAGCGGCCCACCAGCTCCCGGATCAAAACGGAAGAATCCGGCTGCGGGGATTTCTTGGGCAGGGCGCGCTCCTCGGCCAATGCAAAATACTCGCCAATGATCTTCCAGTCCTCGCTGTTCTTCCTGAGATAAAGCCTTTTCTCGCCCCGGCTGTCAAAAATCCCCGTTCGATAGTATTGATTGAACTTGGCGAGTACTGTGCCGTCGTGCCTTAAAATCCTCAGGTTGTCTATATCCACATCGATCCAGTCATACTTCCTAGTAAGGCCCGCCTTGTACTCCCGCCATTGTGAACGGTCCATTCCCTTTGAATGGAAATCGTCCGCATAAAAAGCCATATAGCGCTCGATGCGCTTTTCCTCCCACGACCTCCGCCACTCCTCTACGATCCGCTCCAGTCTCCGCCTCTCCTTTTCCAGTTCCTCAGGGGAGACCAGCTCCAGCCGGGAACAAATGACAGCCGGTGTGTCGTTGAGCGCTATGTGTTTCCCAAGGGACAAAATGTCCCCGTTTTCAAGGGCGATGCAGCCGTTTGTATCGTTCGGCTTGAGCGGCTTGTTTGTGCCGTGGAACCAAATGCCGTAGCCGTCTTTGCCCTCTTTGCGGTCCAGTGGGTTCGGGTAGTCCATGGGAAACGCCCCCACCCCGTATATGGGGGCCAGGTCGCTCTTGTCAAACGAATCAGTGAAAAAGTATACCCCTTCCGGGGTCTTTTTGTCGTTCTGCCTGGTCTTGGGTCCTGAATTCTCCCCTGTTGAGCAAGGGTAGACCTCCACGGGTCTGCTCAGATCATCCGTCTGATACACCAACACCCTTTGTTCCGCTTTGTCCACCAGGATGGCGTACTTGGAGTTGCCCTCAGGCCAGCGTATGATCGCCGCAGGGACCTTCACCCCGTTCTTGCCCGGTTTCCCAGCCGCGGACTCCGAGGCTACCAGCGCTGCGAACGCCGCCAGGATAATCAAGACCGCCGGCCGCAAAAGCGGACTCTTCAACCACGAAACTCCGGCTCTTTCAGTCTCCATGCTCCCATCATCCCCGAGTCATGAAACAGTCTGCATTCCGTGATCCATTTCCTCTCCAAAGACACGATCAAATATTTCATCCACATATTTAAAGTGGCGGTCCAAGCTGAAGACCTTTTCCAGTTCGGCCTCGGAGAGATGCCTCCTTACCTCCCGATTCTCCAGGAGCAATGTCCTGAAGTCCCTGCCTGTATCCCAGACCTCCAAGGCGCAGCGCTGTACCAACTCATATGCATGCTGCCTCTCCAGGCCCGATTCAGCCAGCCTGGTGAGGACCTGCTGGCTGAAGATCAAGCCCTTGAGGAGCTCCAGGTTCCGCTCCATATTCTCCGGAAAGACCACCAATCCCTTTATTATTCCGGTAAGCCTGTGGAGCATGTAATCTGCCAGTATAGTGCTGTCCGGACCGATTACTCTTTCCACGGACGAATGGCTGATATCCCGCTCGTGCCAAAGGGCGATGTTTTCCATGGCTGCCATGGCATTGGACCTGAGCAGCCTCGCCAGTCCGGATATGTTCTCGCAGCCCACCGGGTTCTTCTTGTGGGGCATGGCCGAGGATCCCTTCTGCCCCTTGGAAAAGGGTTCCATCACTTCCAGCACCTCGGTCCTCTGCAAATGACGGATCTCCACGGCCATCTTCTCCATGCTGCCTCCCAGCACGGCGAGCGCTGCAAAGAAGTGGGCATGTCTATCCCGCTGCACTATCTGGGTGGATACGGCGGCAGGCTTAAGCCCCAGCCTCTCGCACACCCGCGCCTCCACCGATGGCGGAACATTGGCAAACGTGCCGACCGCCCCGGAGAGCTTTCCGCAGGCTATCTCATCACGAGCGGCCTCCAGGCGGGCGAGGTTCCGAGCCATCTCCGAGTACCATACCGCTAGCTTCAGACCGAAGGTGATCGGCTCCGCATGGACCCCGTGGCTCCTCCCGATCATAGGCGTTAACTTATGCTCCCGGGCCCTCTCCCGCAAGACCTCCATCAAGCCTTTAATATCCTCGATGATCAATCCCGCGGCCTCTTTTAGTAGCAGAGCAAAGCTGGTATCCAATATGTCAGAGGAAGTAAGCCCCATGTGGATGAAGCGCGAATCCGGACCCACGTACTCGGCCACATTAGTGAGAAAGGCGATTACATCATGCTTGGTCTCTGCTTCTATCTCCAGGATCCGCGAGGCATCGAAGCCGGCCTTTTCTCTGATATTGCACATTGACTCCTCGGATATTAGGCCGTCCTCGGCCATTGCCTCGCAGGCCGCAAGCTCAACTTCCAGCCACTTGGAGTAACGGTTGTCGTCGGTCCATATTCGTCCCATTTCGGGACGTGTATATCTTGGTATCATGCCGCCTCGCTGAAGGGTCAAAGATAGAGAATTATATATAATTGATCGACAATTATATGCATCTTTACCTAAAAATCAACCCAATACGCATCACTCTATAGCAGGATCCTGTTCTCCAAGGAGCGTGATTCACCGGCCGAGATCACCCGGATCGCAGGACGTCCGCGCACCGGGCACTTGAACTCGCAAACCCCGCAGCCCACGCATTCCTCGAGATTCACATAAGGCAGCTGCATCTCCCTGGAGTCCCCTTCAGGCCCTGCGACCAACTCGCGCCTAAGATATATCGCCTTGGGCGAAGTCGGGCAAACCTCCTGGCACACGATACACGAGGCATTTCCCGACCAGGGAAGGCACCTTCCTCTTTCCAGATAAGCCGACCCTATCCTCACGGGCTCCTTTATCTTCCGTGCAACTGATATATGCTCGATCGCCCCTGTGGGACAGACGCTCCCGCAAAGCGTACAGGCATACTCGCAGTAGCCCTGAAGCATATCAAGGCGAGGCGTCCACACGCCCGCCATGCCCGCCTCGCTCAACGTCGGCACCACCGCGTTGGTCGGGCAGACCTTCATGCAGAGCCCGCATCTCTGACAGAGCTCCAGGAACTCCTTCTCCTCGACGGCTCCG
>JBKHIW010000253.1:0-3880 GCA_046538465.1 Desulfobacteraceae bacterium
AACCTGGCAATGGGCGAGCTCACCTTGATCGGGGCCTATGTCTCTCTCAGTTTCTATGAGATGGGTCTTCCATTTATAGTAGCCGTTCTGTGCACCCTCGCAGTGGGCATTGCGCTGGGAATCTTGACCGAACGGATTTTTCTGGACAAGTTGATCGGGGAGCCCATCCTGTCGGTGATAATGGTGACCGTGGGGCTGAGCTTCTTTTTCAAGGGCGTGGCGGTCTTCATCTGGGGGCCGGATACAAAGGTGTTTACGCCCCCTATTTTTCCGCTTCAGCCTATCTCACTTGGTTTTGTTAGAATATCTTCGGTTTATATGTGGTCGTTTATCCTTTCCATAGTTCTTTTGATCATATTTGTAGCCTTTTTCAAATACACCAGGTGGGGCCTTTCCATGCAGGCCACAGCCGATGACGAGACCGCGGCCTTGTCTCTCGGCGTGAGCGCAAGGTTCGTATATGCGGCAGCCTGGAGCATAGCCTTTATGAGCGCCGGGGTGGGCGGCGCCCTCCTGGGCAATATCAACGGGGTCAACATCTCTGTGGGGTATCTGGGGCTGCTGGTGCTGCCTGCAGTGGTGCTGGGCGGTTTGAACTCGGTTCCCGGGGCCATCGTAGGGGGGATTATCATCGGAATCCTCCAGAATCTCTCAGGTACCTATCTGGACGGCTACTTCCCGGGCGGGGTGAAAGAGATCGTCCCCTTCGTGTTCATGGCCGTCTTTCTCTTGTTCAAACCCTATGGATTGTGGGGCTGGGAGCGTATAGAGCGCGTCTAGGATTGGAGGTTGAGCTATGTCCCATGTTTGGCTTCCGTGCGGTGACTACCATCAGACATACGAAGAGGACCAGGGGTGGTGGCAGACCACCTTCATAAAGGCCAAGATGACCCTGCTCCTTTTGGTGGTCTTTATTGGAATACCGCTGTTTTTGGAGGAGTACTGGGTCGGGGTGGCGACCATGGTGGGCTACACCGCTATGGGGGCTCTCGGCGTCCAGCTCCTGATCGGGTATGCCGGTTTGATAACACTGGGGCATGCCGCGTTTATCGCGGTGGGGGCTTATACCAGCACGCTTCTGGTGCTCCAATTCCCCTGGCCCCAGGTGTTCCTGGACTGGGGAATCGCTTATCCCCTAAGCATAGTGGTTGCAGCTATAGTGGCCGGGATATGGAGCGTCCTGTTCGGTCTGCCCTCGGCCAAGGTCAAGGGTTTTTACCTGATCCTTACCACCATGGCCGCTCAGTTCATTACCGTGGATTTTATTCTCACCCAGTATGTGAGCCAGATAGGGGGGAGGGGTCAGGCCTTCACCCTGCCCCCGGGCACCATCACTGTGGGGCCCTGGGTGATCGACTCGGAGAGGAAGATATATTATCTGATGGCGGTCCTCCTGACCCTGATGGTGATGGCGCTTGCCAATTTCCTCAGGTCCAAGCCGGGCCGGGCGTGGGTGGCCATTCGTGACAATGACATCGCGGCCGAGGCCATGGGAATCAATATAGTGTGGTACAAGCTCCTCGCCTTTTTCGTGGCGGGCGCCATGGCAGGGGTGGCAGGGGCTTTTTGGGTAAGCAACACCGCAGCTCTCAGTCCCGAGCATTTTCCCTGGTTCTGGAGTCTGTGGCTGGTCGGGGTGATCCTCATAGGGGGGGTGGGCTCCATACACGGTGCCATCTTCGGGTCCATGTTCATGGTGGTGGTAATGGAGCTCCTTCAGATGGCCGTTATTCCTCTTGCGTTTTACTATCCCAAACTGCTCATTGATTTCGCATTTGTAAAGGATGCGGCGTTCGGCTTGGCGATCTGCGCATTCCTGATCTACGAGCCCAACGGCCTGGCATACCGCTGGTGGCAGATAAAGAACTACTTCAACCTATGGCCGTTTTCTTACTGATATCAGGGACAGGCTTTTTGTTTTGCGGGCTTTTTGACGGAAAGGCCATGAGGAAAGGAGGTGATGGCGCCGCGATCGGGTTTGAGTAAGGAAAGGTGGGGTTGACGGTTCGTATAACACACCAAAAAGGGGGAGACTCATGAAAGGGAAGAACCTTTGCAAGGTGCTGGTTCCGGTGCTGGCCGTAATGCTCTCGGCCGGGTGGGCGGGCATTGCCGCCGCGGATGAGATCAGGGTAGGTGGGATCATGGACACTACCGGTGGCACTTCTGACGTGGGCAAGGACTATGCCATCGGTATGGAGGAGGCGTTCAAGTATTTCAATGACCAAGGGGGGGTGAACGGAAAGAGAATAAAGTATACCTGGTTTGACTACGGTTATCGGATCCCCGAGGCCATTACCAAGTATAAGCTTCTAAAGAGGCTCAAGAGCCATGTGATCATGGGGTGGGGGACCGGCGATACAGAGGCTTTGTCGCCCACGGTGAACAAGGACGAGATTCCCTATATTTCCGCCTCATACTCCGCGCACCTGACAGATCCTAAAAAAAGCAGATACAACCTTTTCTTCTCTTCAGACTACTCCACCAACGCACGCGCCGCCCTGACCGCGTGGTTTGACAAGAAGTGGCCCGAGCACCCTGACTATGACAAGCGAAAACCTCGTTTGGCCTGCGTTTACATGTTTGCATCGCCCTATTGCAGCGCCCCTATAAAGGCGATCAAGGACCATGCCGAGATGCTGGGCTTCGAGATAGGAGAGGACCAGGACGTGAGCCTCTTTGCACTGGACACCAAAAGCCAGATAATGGCGCTGAAGAAATTCGAGCCCGATGTCTGCTGGCACGGAAATACCACCATGTCGGTTTCCGCCACGATCCGCGATGCTTACGCCCTGGACTTGGGTGCGGATTGGATCCTGAACAATTGGGGGTTTGACGAGAATCTGCCCAGGCTCGCCGGCGAGGCCGCTATTGGCGCTATGGGTGCGACTCCCTGCGCCTTTTACGGCCAGGACTACAAGAACATGGATATAGTGGTGGAGAGCGCCAAGAAGTACAATCCCGGAATTCCCCAGGAAAAACGCCTTAACCGTACGGTACAGGCCTGGGGCGACGCGCTGATAACCTGGGAGGCCTTGAAGCGGGCGGACGAGGCCGGAGATCTTTCCGGGCATGGGATCATGACCAAGGGATTCGAGACCCTGAGGGAGTATGACATCGGCCTGGGTGCATCCCCGGTGACCTTCACCGAAGAGGATCACAGGCCCACCACCGGCTGTCTGATCCAGGAGTGGACAGGAGAGGGGTTTGAAGAGGTGGCTCGCGTGGACCTCAAGGAGCGGTGGCCGGAAAAGTGGGAGAAGGAGTGGCTGGGCTGGTAAAGAGAGGTTCCATACTCGGTGACCTGGTGATGATTTCACCACTTTTACCCCTGGGAGGGCTGGCTTTTGGAATCCACAGAGGCGATTCTCAAGATAAATAATATTGAGGTGAAGTACCATGAGGTGATTCTGGTGCTCAAGGGGGTCTCCATAGAGGTGCCCAGAGGCGGCATAGTGGCTCTTCTAGGGGCCAACGGAGCAGGCAAGAGTACCACCCTCAAGGCGGTCTCCGGGCTTCTTAAGACCGAAGACGGAGAGGTCACCGACGGGGCCATTGAGTACGAAGGCGAGTACATACAACACCAGGGGGCTGCCACCATTGCAAAAAAAGGGATTGTACAGGTGATTGAAGGCCGGCGTGTGTTCGAGCACCTGACCGTGGAGGAAAACCTGAAGGTGGGCGCGCATCTTCGCAAGACCGGTTCTGTCAAGGAGCGCCTGGACCTGGTTTACTACTACTTCCCCCGCCTGAGAGAAAAGCGCAGTGAGACCGCGGGGTTCGTGAGCGGAGGGGAGCAACAGATGACCGTGGTGGGCCGGGCCCTTATGACAGAACCCAAACTGGTGCTCCTGGACGAGCCCTCCATGGGGCTGGCCCC
>JBKHIW010000254.1:0-3865 GCA_046538465.1 Desulfobacteraceae bacterium
TGCCTCAGCTGCTGGAGGTTGGCCTCCAGAAGCTCCTTGACCGCATGGTTTTCTGCGCTCAAGTGGGCGTGCAAATGGCCGTTCTTGATCACCAGATCAAGGTCCAGGCGGCCGAGATCGGGAGGGGAGACATGGACCCTTGCGTGCTGTTCGCCTGCTTTTACCATCCAGGCGAGGCGGTCCACTATCTTGGGCAAAGGCTCGGGCAGAGGTGAAGCGGAAGCCCCCGGGCGGGAGCCGGGTTCAATAGAAAAGGTGCGCTCGGTCCTTTGGACGTAGCCTTCCCCCCAATGGAAGGGCTTGCCCCCTGAGACGTCTTCAGTCCCGATGCGGCCTTCCACGCCCGAGCCGGTCGGCGTGGATGATCGGCCTTTATCCGCTCCGGTTTCGCCGGCCCGAGTCCGAAGAGCCGTCAAAAGGTCGCGCTCCGAAGGCTGCTGCTGTTGGGCTCGGCCCTTTTCATCCCCGATGACCTTCTCCAGGATTTCGGCAGAGCGGTTCTTGAGTGATCCGTTTTCCACCTCAGGCCCTTGTTTTCCGGAGGGGCTATTCAGTCCCTCCTTGTGGAGTATTTCCAGTATGCGGGCCTTCCATCCCTCGGAAGGGGCGTTTTGCTCTTGTTTTTGAAGGAGGGTCAGCGATTCTGCCGAGGCCTTTCCTCGGCCTTGGGTGACGTTCTCTTTGGCCTCGAGAGACTCCAAGAACCGCTTGATTTCCTGGGGCTGAATATCCTTTTCCCTGAGCAGGTCGGCTATCTCCTTCTTGATCTCGTAGCCTGCCCCTTCCTGCGCAGCTCGGCTCAATCTGGCGCCCGGGTTTTCCAGTCCCGCCTTCTCCAGGATCTTGTCCAGGGAGTCCCGCCGTACTTGAACACCCATCTCTTCTTCCAGCAGGTTTGCCAGCCTCCGGGTTGTATCAGGGCCTATGTCCTGGAAAAGGCCTCTCAAGGCTCCTGTCAGCCGGTCGAGCGAGAGAACCCCGGCTCGGTCAGTGGATTTTTCCACGGCTTCCTTCACCTCGCTTGGACCCAGTTCCATCTTGACAAGCATCTCCTGGACCCGGGGTATATCGGAGCGGGATATTGAGAGGCCTGAAAGGGAGTCTTTTTTCTTGATACCTTCCACGCCCAGCCGGGCCATGAGCTTGTCCAGCATCAAAAGCCCTTCCTCGTCTTTAATGGACTTCAGCACCTGGTCGATCTCCGGAGAGGAGAAGCCCTTTTCTTCCAGGAGGCCGGCTACAACGGGTGCGGCCGAGCCGGGGAGCCTTAAGCCGCCCGCAGGAATGCCCGAGTCCTCCAGTCTCAAGAGGAGATTCGAAAGGGTCTCCTTGGCCTGCTCTTCTTTATCCACATTGTTCGAGGCTCGGGTCCCGATGCAAGGGACCGTCCCCATCCCGGGTTCCTTAGAAAAACTCTCTCTTCCGAGCCCTTGTAGTAGTTTGTGGAAAAGACTTCGCCCGGCTTGGGCGGGCGTTGCGGCCTTTCCCTCCGGCACGCGGAGTGTGGTGGATAGACATGAGGGCAGTGATATTTGGCATGGGAGCTGATTCACGGTGCCTCCTCGAAGTAGGGACGTTCGACCCGACTAAGAGCAACCCTCGTGCCATCGAGGTTGGAGTCGTTTAAGCTGCTGTAATTACAAAATAAGTTTTGAATTTATTTGTGTCGGACTGGTTCTGCGGGCGGCATGTTTTTCCATTATGAGCCGGCTTGGGGGCAAGAATTGCCGTAGATCAAAGGCGGGACGGGGAAGGTCTCAGGGCTTGCCCAGGCGCTCGCTTATGGAGGCGCTGAGCTCGGGGTCCATGGAAGCGAGTATCAAGCCTGCGGACTTGCCCCGCATGTTGGCGAGGATGCGCACCACGGTGGAGACCTCCAGCTTGCTCATTATGGCGGCGGCCCTTTGGGGTTCCATGGCCTGGTATACCGAGACTAACTGTTGGACTTTCTTATCGCTAAGGATCTCCTCCCGCTCGGCAAGCTTCTTGGCATAAGCGGTGAGTTCGGCCTGGAGGTCTTCTAGCTCGGCCATTTTTTGTTCCACCTCCTCCAGGAGGGGGTCGAGCTGCTCCTCTTGCTTCTTGAGTTTTTTCTCCCACTCTCGGAGACGTTCTTCCTTTTCCTTCAGCTGCTGCTCCTTCTCCGCGAGCGAGACCCCGGAGGGGGAGTCCTGCTCTGCACTCGCTGTATCAGCGCCTGAAAGGGAGAAGGGCATGCCCTGGACATAGAGACCGCTGATTACTATTTTAACCAGGAAGAGCATGCCGAGGAGAACGCCTGCCATGACCAGGGGCCTGGCACCGATCAGAGATCTGCTCTTCCGTGCCTCAGGACCGCGGTTTCGTCCTGCATCTTCTGCTCCCGATGTCTGCTTTCGCTCAGCCATGCCTCGTAGTCCTTCTCTTTGAGTTTTTCCATTATGCTATGGGCTCGGGTCTTTTCCAGGACCTCTTGGAGGGCTATTTGCACCTCGTGCGCCCTTGACTTGACCTCATTTTCCACTGCCTGAATCTTAGTTTCCAGGGCGCCCAGATAGTCCACGAAACTCCTTAGGATTTCGGATTCCACAGGATTGTGCTTTACCTTGGCCAATGCTTCGGAGACCTCACGCCGCTCAGAGTCCAGGGCCGCCAGCGCGTCTTCGGCCTCCCGGAGCCGTTTCCTTGCCCTTGCCAGGGCGATCTGCGCCCGCTCCTTTTGGTGGGCCCGGTAGGAGAGCAGGCTTTCGAATCTGAAGGCGAATCCCATTAACTATTTCCCCAGCTTTCGCACGGTCAAGAGCTTGGTCATGGCCTTTATTCCCTCTTCCAAGGGGGCCGGGGTCTCCACCGGCTGTATGAGGAACGCTCTCAGGTCGTCGATCATGTCCAGGGCCTGGTCCGCTCGCTTGTTGATCCCGCGTTCGTAGGCGCCTACGTTCACCAGGTCTTCTATTTTCTGATAATCCGCCAGAAGCGAGCGGAACTCATTGGCCTTTTCCTGGTGTTCCTTGGACGCGACCTCGGCCATCAGGCGGCTGATGCTGGAAAGGACGTCCACAGCAGGATAGTGTCCCCGGGAGGCCAGCCCCCTGTCCAGGACGATATGTCCGTCGACAATGGAGCGGACCGCATCGGCTATGGGCTCGTTCATGTCGTCGCCCTCCACCAGGACCGTGTAAATGCCGGTTATCGATCCCTTGGCCCCGTTGGTGCCGGCCCGCTCCAAAAGCCGGGGTAGATGCGCGAATGTGCTCGGCGGATAGGCCTTGCTGGTGGGGGGTTCACCGGCTGCCAGGCCCACTTCGCGGACGGCCATGGCGAACCTGGTGACCGAGTCCATCATCAAGAGGACGTCCTTGCCTCTGTCCCTGAAAAACTCGGCTGCAGCCGCAGCCAGGTAGGCTCCCCTCATGCGCGCAAGAGGAGAGGAGTCCGAGGTGGCCACCACCACAACCGACCGCTTCAAGCCCTGTTCCCCAAGATCGCGCTCTATGAACTCCCTGACTTCTCTTCCCCTCTCTCCGATCAAGGCGATTACGTTTACGTCAGCTTCAGTGTACCTGGCCATCATGCCTAGAAGTACGCTCTTGCCCACACCTGATCCGGCCATTATGGCTGCTCTTTGGCCCTTGGCCAGGGTCACCAGGCAGTTTATAGACCTCACTCCCACGTCCAAGGGGCGGCGGATGCGAGCCCGGCCCAATGGGTTCAGTGGCTCGGCGTAGAGCGGGAGCCGCTCCTCGGCAACCAGAGACGGTCCGCCGTCCAGGGGGCGGCCCATGCCGTCGACCACCCTGCCCATCATGTCCGATCCCACACCCACCAGGGCGTTGTAGTGCTCCGCCACCACCGAGCTGCCGGGCTCCACCCCCTGGGCCTGCCC
>JBKHIW010000255.1:0-3834 GCA_046538465.1 Desulfobacteraceae bacterium
ACAACGCCCGAGTGCCGATACGGCCGACGGAAGAGGCCCACATGGTGCTGACGGGGCATGTGAGGAGCATCCGTACCGAGGCCGTCGGCTTTGATTCTGACCGTCAATGGATAGAGGGCAAGGAGTATATCTACTCCACAACCAGCAGTCGAAGAATCAGGGTGGAGTTTGACGCCGAAATGGTGGACCGCGATACCGGCAAGACGGTTTGGAGCGAGGCCGGTCTTTCGAAGGAGAGGCGCTTCTCAGTCAGCGACGACCCGCTGGTAACCGAGAAAAACCAGCGCAGGGCCCTCCGCATGATCGCGGAAGACTTGGCGGAGAGGGTCTATCTCAAGACTTTGGATCGCTTCTGATGGACGCCGGGGACCTCAAGCCTGAAGACTTCATCGAACACCTGAAAGCCGGCCGGTTGGAGCCCTATTACCTCTTTTACGGACCGGACGAGTATCGAATAGAGCAGGTGCTCGACCGGCTCAGGGATTCCTGGGAGCCTGCGGCCTCCCGTGATTTCAATGTGGAGACAGTTTATGCGGACAAAAACCTCTCGGCAGGCGAAATCATCGGCCGCGCGAAATGCCTCCCCTTGATGGCCGGGCGGCGCCTGATTATTGTTAGGCGGACCGAGGCTCTGGATCCCGCAGAGGCCGAGCGCCTGGTGGATTATTTGGAGGCGCCTGCTGACACCTCTTGTGTGGTGTTCATTTCGGGGCGGACCAGCTTCAACACCAAGTTTTACAAGCGCTTCCGGGACAATTCCCGGGCGGTGGCCTTTGAGGAGCTGAGAGGGTCGGGGCTCTCGGCCTGGATTCGGGCCACAGCCCGGGAGTTGGGGCTGAACATAGACGCCCGAGCCATGGAGATCCTTCAGGAGGTGGTTGGGAACCGCCTGCGCGAGCTTCGCGAAGAAATGGAAAAGCTCAAGCTGAGGCACGGAGACTCCCCGGTGGGAGAGGAGCAGGTGCGGGAGTCGGCCGCCAGGAGTCGAAGCTTCACTATCTTTGAGTTGATGAATCTGGTGTCGGAAAAGAAGGCCGGGCAAGCAGTCTCGGTTCTCGGCCGGTACCTAGAGGAAGGGGGGCCTATGGAGCACTTGGGGGTTCTGGGAATGCTGAACCGCCAGGTGCGGCTGTTGTGGCAGACCAAGTCTTTGTTGAGGGAGGGGGTGCGCGAAGCGGATCTCCCGAGAAGGCTTTCGATTAAGAATTTTGCGGCCAAAAAGCTGGTAAAACAGGCGCGGAATTTTACAGAGCCTGAGTTGGAAAAGGCCCTGTTTCTTCTCTACGAGGCTGACGGGCGGGTCAAGTCGGGATCCAGGCCTGCTCTGGAACTCGAGGCCCTGATCTTGAATCTTTGCTGGGGATCAGGACATCCGGTTGACCTGGCGTGAGAGGCGGGATATCTTGCGCGAGGCCTTGTTCTTAGGGATTATACCCTTGACGGCGGTCTTTTGAATGGTACTGACCGCCTTGGAAAGCCTCTCCCGGGCCTCCTCGGGGCTGGTTTCAGCGGCCGCACGAACTTCCTTTACCACGTTTTTCACGCGGGTCTTGTAACTGCGGTTCCTGACCCTTCTTGTCTCGTTCTGTCGGGCCCTCTTGATGGCTGACTTGTGATTGGCCAAGTGGATGCTCCTTTGCACTAATAAATGATTAGGTTGTTCATCCGGGCGTGCACAGCCCGGTTAGAAACATACTATATAGGCGAGGACGTTTGGATTTGTCAAGTCCAAAAACATTAAGCATGAGTCGGGGCTGTTGAAAAGTGGACCCCGAATTCTCAACAGGCTCAGAGAATCGCCAGGTGGGCAGGGCCGCAGGCACTGTGGGGTTCTTTACCCTGATGAGCCGTGTCCTAGGACTGATAAGGGACATGGTGGTGGCTGGATTTTTTGGCTCAGGCATGGCAGCGGATGCCTTTTTCGTGGCCTTTCGTATACCCAATCTCCTGAGACGGCTTTTTGCCGAGGGCTCACTGAGTATAGCCTTCATACCCGTCTTTACTGAGTATTTGCAGAAAAAATCCAGAGAGGAGGCGATGGAGCTGGTGAGGGTCACCCTGACCCTCTTGTCCGTTCTGCTCGCCGCGGTTGCCTTGGCGGGGATCCTTTTCTCTCCATGGATCGTCAGGCTTCAGGCCTTCGGATTCGGTGGGGCGGGGCCCAAGTATGAACTCACCGTCCTGCTCACCAGGATTACTTTTCCTTATATCTTTCTGATCAGCATAGTCGCTCTTTTTATGGGGGTGTTGAACTCCCTCCGCCGATTCGCAGCACCGGCGGCCGCCCCGGTTTTTTTGAATCTCGGGATAATTGGGGCTGTCTACTGGATATCCCCGCGCCTCTCAGAACCGGTGGTCGGCCTGGCTGTCGGCGTTATAATAGGAGGCCTGCTTCAAGTCCTGCTCCAGATCCCTTTTTTGAAGGATCTGGGCGTGTCCTTGAGGCCGGCCTGGCAGCCGGCACATCCGGCGGTGAAGCGGATGGGGAGGCTGATGCTCCCTGCAATCTTCGGTTCCGCAGTTTACCAGCTGAACCAGTTTGTAGGGACGCTTCTCGCATCTTTTCTCCCCGAGGGGAGCGTCTCTTGGCTCTACTATGCCGACCGACTGGTTCAGTTCCCTTTGGGGGTGTTTGCTATCGCCGTCAGCACGGCGGCGCTGCCTTCTCTTTCCAGGCAGGCGGGGGAGGCGGGCCTGCACGCATTCAAGCAGACCTTGAGCTATGCCATGCGCCTTGTGTTTTTCATCACCCTGCCCGCAATGACGGGCCTTATTGTTTTGGCGCCTCTTATAGTTCGGGTCCTTTTCGAGCGGGGGGCCTTTGACCCGGCCGCCACTCAAATGACCGCCCGCGCCTTGGTCCTTTACTCGGTAGGCCTTTGGGCGTTCTCAGGGATAAGGGTCCTGGTGGCCGCGTTTTATGCACTTCAGGACACAAAGACCCCGGTCAAGGCGGCGACAATGGCCCTGTTCTTGAATGCAGGTCTCAGCCTGGCCCTGATGGGTCCCCTGGCACATGGGGGTTTGGCCCTGGCGTTGTCCCTGGCCTCCGGAGGCCAGTTCATAGTCTTGGGGCTGTTTCTCCAAAGATATGCTCCGGGTTGGGCAAGTAGAGATATAGTGATCTCCCTTGCCAGGTCCACCGGTGCCTCGGCGGTGATGGGCGCGGTCCTTTGGTGGGCGTATAGGGTTTGGTGGTCGCCCGGTCCCGGCACGGCACTCTCCGAGCTGATCCCGGGTCTGGCCGGGCTGCTGGCCCTCGGCTGCCTGGTCTACTTCGCCCTTATGTATCCCTTGAAAGACATCAGGAGGTGACGGGGTTCCCTGATCGGATCAGATTCCCGCCTTGTGAAACGAGGGGAGGCGTGTAGTGTATGGCGCGGGATGAGCCTAGGTCAATCATTTCCTGGGGCCTTTATGACTGGGCGAATTCAGCCTTTGCCACCACCGTGATGGCGGGCTTTTTCCCTGTTTTCTTCAAGCAATACTGGAGTATTGGGGTGGATGTATCAGTATCCACCGCCAGGCTCGGTGCGGCGAATTCTCTGGCGGGGATCGTGGTGGCGCTCTCCGCTCCGGTCCTGGGGGCCATAGCGGATAGGGGCCGAGCCAAGAAGCGATTCCTGGTCTTTTTTGCCTTTATGGGAGCGGTGATGACCTCGGCCCTTTACTTGATTGGGCGGGGAGAGTGGACTGCGGCCATAGCCCTTTATGCGGCCGCCACCTTAGGTTTTTCCGGCGGCAACATATTTTACGATTCACTGCTCAGCGGCGTCGCCTCTGAGAGCAGGTTTGACACGGTCTCGTCCCTGGGGTTCGGGCTGGGCTATTTGG
>JBKHIW010000256.1:0-3831 GCA_046538465.1 Desulfobacteraceae bacterium
TCTGCTTTTTTTTGTGTCATTTTTTGACGATTTACAGCCTTTTGAGTATACCCTTCCAGTCTCTTCTGAGCGCTCTTGAGTGGTTCTTCTGCGACGTCCACAAGGAACATCTTGATATCCGGCAGGGCGCTCTTCAAGTAGTAGCCTATATCCGGGCCGATTGTGCCCGCCCCGATGACGGCGACCTCCTTGGGCATTGGACGGCTGGGACGTATCAACAATGGATTCAAGACCGTAGGATAGAGCTTTTGTTCTGTCTCCATGAGATTCCTCCTTTTATACCTTCTCCCCCCTGAGTGCGGCGAGCACCTTCTCCGGGGTTATGGGCAGTGAATGGATCCTCACCCCTATGGCGTCAAATACCGCGTTGGCCACGGCCGGGGCCGTGGGAACCAATCCCGGCTCTCCTACGCCCTTGGCCCCGAAAGGGCCCTCCTGGTCATGAGTCTCTATACAGTCCACATCCACGGGGAAGTCCACGTCAGGCGCGGAGAAGATCTTGTAGTCCAAGAAGCTGGGATTCAAGTTGCGTCCCCTTTCCTTTTTGTACTCCTCGCAAAGGGCGTAGCCCAGGCCCATCATGATGCCCCCGTAGATCTGCCCGTGGATGGTCTGCCTGTTCAGGACTTGGCCTACGTCATGGGCGGCTGCGAAACGGAGGACCTTGACCCGCCCGGTCTCTAGGTCCACTTCCACCTCGGCTCCCTGAGCGCCGAATATGTAGGCAGCAGACAGGTTCCCCCGGCAGGTCTTCATATCCAGCATCTGGTTGCAGGGGTCGTAGAAGGCCTCGGTAACTATCATGGTCCCCTGCTCCTTGAAGTGCGCCTCGCGGAGTATCTCGTCCAAAACCAGGCGAAGGAGCGGATGATCGGGCTCCTCTTTCAAGAATACGATGTTTTCCCTCATATCAAAATCAGAGGGTTGCAATACTTTATTAAAGTCAATATCAGGAATCTGATAGTTAGGATCCTTCTTTTTCTTGCGCTTTTCCTTGTACCCCACCCGCGGCAGAAAGTGCTCCGCCGCCAGCTCGAATATTTTCCCCCTAGCCTTTTCTGCGGCCGTTAGGGCGGCGTTGCAGGCCGTAAACGCGCCGCGGCTCGCATGAGTCCCCACATCCCAAGGGCAAGTTGCCGTATCCCCGGTCACCACCTTGACCCTGTCCGGGGTCACGCCTAGAGCCTCGGCGGATGCCAGAGTGAGGGCTGCATCAAAGCCCTGGCCCATCTCCACACCGCCTGTAATCACCGAGACATTGCCGAAGTCATCCAGCTTCATGATCACCCCGGTCCCGTCCGAACGGTACACCCGGCCCGAGCCGCCGACGTGGAACAAAGACGCCATGCCCACACCCCTTGCCTTTCCCTTTTCGCGGTCTCCACCCGTTCCCCGTTTCGACCGCCAATCCAGCCTGTGCGCCACCGCCTCCAAGCACTCTTGGTGACCGCACGAAGTGATGTTAAGCCCCATGGGGGTGACATCATCCGGGATGTTCTTGTTGGTCAGCCTGAACTCATAAGGGTCCAACCCGGCTCTTGCGGCCAAGGTATCCAAATTGGACTCTATCGCCCAAGCCGCCTGTGGATTGCCGTACCCGCGCATGGCCTGACAATAGGTGTTGTTGGTATAAACAATAGTGGTCTCATAAAAGACGTTGGGGACCCTATAAATACTGGATATAGGCAACATCATTACGCTGGGGGTGGTGGCCCCCCAGGAGGTATACGCCCCGTTGTCCAGGGTCATGTGGATCTCGCGGAAGGTAAGCTTTCCCTGCTTGTCGCACCCCTGGGCGATGTAGGTCTTTGTGGTCTGCCTCGGAGAGAGGGTTATGAACTCTTCTTCCCTCTCCAAGACTATCTTTACCGGACGGCCGGTCTTATATGCAAGCAGTATGGCTATATACTCGTAGCCATGGGTGTCCAGCCCGGTCCCAAAGGCCCCTCCCAGGGTGGGGATGATCACTCGAGTGTTTTTACCCTTGAGGCCCATTGCAGCCAGGGCCCGGTTGAAATCATTCTGGGCGAGAAAAGGTATCTGGGTCTTGGTATGCATGATCAGGTTGTTCTGAAGGTCGAACTCCGCTATACAACCCGCTGTTCCCATACAGGATTGCTGTATCAGGGGAGTTTCGAAGGTCTCCTCGGCCACGAAAGCGGATTCGGATCTGGCCTTTTCCACATCTCCGGCGGTAAACTTCCAAGGCACGGGTACCAGATTGTCCTTCTTGGGCCTCCCCCGCGGGTCGGTCTCATGGATAAGAGGCGCCCCCTCCCGGAGGGCCTCTTCAGGAGTGAATACGCCGGGCAGCTCCTCGTAATCGACCTCGATCAGATCTACGGCCTCGGCTGCAATATCCGGGTCTGTCGCCGCGACCGCGGCCACCTCGTCCCGAAACTGTCTTACCTTCCCGCTCTTCAAGACAAAATTGTCCCTGATAAAGCCGAAGCGGATCAGAGGGGTGTTCTCCCCGGTGATCACGGCACGCACACCGGGTAGACGTTCGGCCTTGGAGGTATCTATTTTCTTTATCTTGGCATGTGCATATTCACTGTATTTTATCTTGCCGTACAACATTCCCGGCCTGGTAAGATCATGGATATAAACAGCCTTTCCCGCTGCTTTATCCGGTGCATCCGGCCTCGGGACCTCGGTTCCTATGAAATTGTATTCAGCGGTCATTATCAACCTCTATCCTCGTTTCTTGATTGGAGTTCAGTGCTATAGGGATTGATGCGGCAGGGCTCAGCCGGGCTGATTCGCCAGGCGACTCGCAGCCTCCCGGATGGAATCCACGATCTGGATGTATCCTGTGCACCGGCAGAGGTTCCCCGATATGCCCCTCTTTATCTCTTCGTCGTCGGGCGCGGGGTTTTCCTCCAGCAGGGCCGTTGCCGACATTATCATCCCGGGCGAGCAGAATCCGCACTGAATACCTCCCCGCTCTACAAACGCCTCTTGGACCGGGTGCAGCTTGTTCCCTTCTCCTATTAGTCCCTCAATGGTTACAACGCTCTTGCCCTCCACTTCAAAGGCGGGATACAGGCACGAATCCACATTCACGCCGTCGACAAGGACAGTGCAGGCCCCGCACTCTCCCTGGCGGCACCCGGGCTTCGTCCCCTTGAGGTCAAAGGTGTCCCTGAGGAGATCCAGCAGCATCCGGTGAGACTCCACCTCCGCTGATACCGGGTAGCCGTTTTGATTGAAAGTCGAGTCTCCGGTCGAGTCCCCGGAGGAGCCCACGTTAGTTATTTTTCACCGGGAAAAGTCTCGACCGTTTCAGGCCCGTTGACAAGTTCTTCCGGGGTGATACCGAATGCTTCGGCATACTTGCCGAGGGTTTTTTCGTCTATGCGACGAAACTTCTCCGGTACCAGATGGGACTTTATCTTTCTCTTCGGGATTTTGGTGTATGCGGAAAGAAGGGAGACATCGAACATGCCCTTAGCCATGAAATAGGCCAGCGGGCTGGCGCGCCCCGCCATTACCTGGTCAAAGGCTTCTTTTGCTTCTTCGTTGACTTGATCCCAGGCCTGGAGCATCGCCGCGTTTTTTGGCCCCCATCCGGTGCTCCATGCCTGAACATAACGGCCATCCTCGTCGACTGCATAACAAACCTCCCTGGCCCGCCCCTCCATCAGATTTTCATTGTCCTGGGGTACCTGTTCCTTTTTCATGCCAAAGCAATATCCGAATCAAAAAGAAATTTTTGAAAAGTGTTTGCCGGCGCTGTTCCAGAGAGACCGGTTTTTTTCAGTCTTTACAGGGATAAGTTACCCCTTACAGCATTTAAAATTTTAGAATGATGACAGTTTGCTTGTCAAG
>JBKHIW010000257.1:0-3827 GCA_046538465.1 Desulfobacteraceae bacterium
TCATTCGAACACCCCCTTGTTTTCCCAGTGCTTCAATATTGATGGAGTCGCAAAAGCCTGGAACCTGGTTATCTCCCCCTTGTAGTTTCAAGGGGTTACTTCGTTTCCAACGGCGGCTGAGCGGGTTTTTGCGAAGCCGTCAATATTTTGTCTAAGGAGAGGACCACGAGGAGTTCATTGTGCAACTTGACCACGCTGTACACGAACTCCGTTCCTATGCCGTTCAAGTTGGCTGGAGGGGACTCGACCGCTCCCTCGTCCGCCTCTTCAACGTCGCCGATGTCGTCGACCAGCAGGCCTACAGGCTCCTGCTTGAGTATGATGTTATGGGTCTCATCCGTGATCTCCCTAGGTCCCAGGCCCAGGCGTATTCCCAGGTCCAGTACGGTCACAGTTTGGCCGCGCAGGTTGACCAACCCGAATACATACTCCGGCGCGCGTTGAACCGGGGTGATATCAAGAAGCCTGTTGATCTCCCGCACCTCGAGTATGTGGAGGCCCAGTAAGTAGCCTTCCAGCTTGAAAGTCACGAACTGGTGAGTCTTCATCCTGCAGCCTTTTCTTCACAACCCGCTCCAGCGGCCCGGAGCAGTGATTCAGGGTCCAAAAACAGGGTCAGCTTTCCCTCCACGAAAGCCGACCCTGAGAGCCCTCTGCCCCCGTTTTCAGTAGGCCTGACAGGGGTGGAGATTTCCATTGCGTCCAGAATCCCGGATGCCAATATCCCGGCCTTTGGATGAACAGTCTTGGGAATGATCACGTAGAGCTCTTGCAGGTCTTCAGGCAGGGGGCTTACCGGTATCAGCCGGTCCAGCCGCATCAAAGGCAGCCCTTTACCCCGGTAGTCCATGTATTCCAAATTCCCCACCACTTGGACCGAGTCTTTGTCGATCTTTTCCAGCCTGGATATTGATTCCAGGGGCAGGGCGAACTGCTCGTTCCGTGCGTATTTAAAGAGCAGGACGGCGCGATGCTTTTGCGCCCGGGTCTCGTCTCTTGCGGCGTCCGCTTTGCGCCTGCGCTGCTCCTCTGCGCTGATTTCGGCAAAGCGCAGACCGCAGAAAGAAGCGATCCCCGCAGCGTCCAGGATCATGGCAACACGCCCGTCTCCCATTATGGTGGCTCCTGCAAAACATTTGACACCCTTTATATGGTCGGAAAGAGGCTTGACCACGATTTCTTCGGTGTCAAAGAGTTGCTCCACGCACAGTCCGAACCGGTTTTCCCCCAGCGCGAGCACCACAACGTAAAGATCGCTGCGCCAGTTTTGCCTGCGCTCCTCTGAGCGTCTTGTTTTCATAAAACAGGAGGTACGCTCAATCCTGTTGAGCTTTCGGCCCCTCCTGTCCGCCAGGTTCTCTCTCCTGTCCTCCTTCACCTCTCCACTTTCCGGGTCCACGTAGGTGCCCGGTATTCCCAGGACCCGGCTCAGCCGTACCAAAGGCAGAAGAGCACCTCTGAGTCTCAGCACCTCTGCGCCCGCCGCTTCTTCGATCCGCTGTGGCGCCTCCCGGGCTCGAATGCAGACCAGCTCCTTGACATTGATCTGGGGGACGGCAAAGCGGAACCCCCCCGCACCTACGATGAGGGAAGGGATGATGGCCAGGGTAAGGGGAAGGCGTATCCTGACGCTGGAGCCCCTTCCCGGTGCGCTTTCAACTTCCAGGTGCCCTCCGAGGCGCTCAATGTTAGTCTTTACTACGTCCATGCCCACGCCCCTGCCTGATATATCGGATACGGCCTCAGCTGTGGAAAACCCGGGCATGAAAATCAGATTGACCTTCTCCTTATCCGTCATGCGGCGGACAGCCTCTCCGGAAATCTTGCCCTTGGAGACCGCTTGTCCGGCCACCCTGCCAGGATCAATTCCCCTGCCGTCGTCAATGATGGTGATATTGACCTGTCCGCCTTCCTGAAAAGCATTAAGTTTCAGGCGGCCCTTGGAGGGCTTACCCGCGGCCCGTCTCTCTTCCGGGGATTCCAGTCCGTGATCCAAGCAGTTGCGGACCAGGTGAGTGACCGGATCGGAAAGCCCCTCCAGTATGGATTTGTCCAATTCCACCTCTCCGCCTTCCAGGGAGAGTTCAACTTCCTTGCCCAGTCGATGGGCAAGATCCCTGATTACCCGGGTGAACTTATTAAAAAGGTTTCCTACCGGCTGCATACGCATTTGTATGATTTTTTCTTGCACTTCACTGGTAACTGCGTTTAGATCCTTGATCAGGGTGGCGAGCTTGGGAGTCTTAGTCGAGGCCTCGCCGAGCTCCTGACGGAGCTGGTTGCGTCCAAGGACCAGCTCCCCGGCCAGATTCATGAGCTTGTCAATAAGCTCCACATGGACCCTGATAGTGTCATACGACGTCCCGTCCTCTTTGGGGAAAGGACAGCCCCGGGAAGAGTGGGCACCGCCTTCCTTCGGGGCTGAACCGCCCGGGGACAGCCCGCCGGCCGTGGCGTTGATTTGCTCGGGGAGGCCCTCCAAGGCGACCACCCGGTCCATAGGCAAACCCAAGGCTCCTGAGAGGAGATCGGGTTCCATCACCGTGGCAAAGAGGTAGGGAACAGCGTCCGCGGATCGGTCGGACGAGCGGCCGGGGCCGAAAACCTGTCCGTAGTCGTTCATCCGGCCCTCCAAGTCCTTCTGATCGCACTCTTTTCCGGTGTACCACAGGAGATAGAGGTAGTTTCCGTTTCCCAGCGCCTCTGCGGCCCATTCCCTGGCTTGAGGTTCGAAGCGGGCTTCGGGCGGCCCTGCTCCTGCCGGGGACTCCACGGTCAAGCACGGCCCGGGCCGATCCTCTCCCTTTGAGAAGGGCTCTGCTTGGGTTTGTCGGGGGTAGTGCGGTGGATCAGGTTCCTTTTTGGGCTCCGCGGAATCCAGTATGGCGTTGAGCCGGTCCAGCTCATTTTGATAAGGGACGTGTCCGCTGCCCTCCACGTCCGCGAACATGATCCTCAACTTGTCCACGCTTGCAAGCAGCGCGTCGATATTTGACTGATCAGGTGCCAGGCGGCCCTCTCGAATCAACATGAGCACGCTTTCCATGACATGGCTCAAATCTTTTATGGCCTGGAAATCAAAGAACCCGGAAGAGCCCTTGATGCTGTGCACGGCCCTGAAGACCCGATTGATTAAATCTTGGGGGATGTCTGCGCCCCCCTTTTCCATGATCAGCAGGTCGGGCTCGATTTGCTCCAGATGGTCGCGATTTTCAGCAACGAACTCCTGGATCGTATTATCGTCGTAGACTCGGCTCATATGGATGCCGCAATGCCCCCTCAGTCTGGTGTCGATAATAGCGACAAAGCCGGATCAATTCGTCAAATTGGTGACGGCATACTTTTATTTGGTAAATAAAGCTCAAACCAATACGTATCCTATATTTAATAGGTATTGTTTGAGCCTGAAAAACCTATAAATGCATTTTTATAGTCATTGCAAATAATTATACTCAAATGATCAACTGTATATCTGTCATATCTGCTTAATATTGGCGGCCGACTCTCAGGGTGTCCCCTTTGTCCTTAAAATGAGCCCAAGGACCCTTGATTGGAGCTCTCTGCAAAAAAGCTACCAAATAGGGAAAGTCGGTAAAAAAAAAGGCGTGCGACCCCGGATCCGAGTGTTGCTGGACCCTGGTGGAGCGGTGGTGCGATAGGCCTATATTGAAGGCGGTATTTTAGGGCTTGTGCTCATTTGATATCGGGGTTGGACGTATAGACCCAGCTGTAGCTTATGGGGCTTGCGGCGAGGGAGTCGGGCCTGGGTTGAAGAAACTCGTCGGTGAGTTTCAGCCAATTGTAGGCAGGGCGAAGGCGTCTGAGTT
>JBKHIW010000258.1:0-3827 GCA_046538465.1 Desulfobacteraceae bacterium
GCCCGATGACATGCCGGCCCGTTACCGACGGAACCGGGGGGTTTCGGCCCCGGGAAGGTCTCCGGAAGACCGGCCGCTTCCCCTGGAGGAAGCGGAGAAGCTGCAGATCCGCCTGGCCCTCGAGACATACGGCTCGGATACCCGGGGCAAGAAGCGTGCGGCCCGGCATCTGGGCATCAGCCTGAGCACCTTGTATCGCAAGATGTCCAAGCTGGGACTCAATCAAACTGTAAAGCCGGTCGCTTAATGGGACATGGCATCGCAAACACCCCTCTTCTCACCTTTTTGTATATAGAGGCAGGGATACTTCCTTCAGAGTGAAGACCGCATCATGGCCAAGGTCCTCAAGCTATACGGGGAAGACGATGTCGTTGAGAGCGGTAAAGTTCTCCCTTATCCGGGCCACCTTGTGAAGGTCGATATCCGCCTGGAGGATCTCCTCTTCGTCTCCGCCTCCGGCCTTTGCAATACCCCAGGGATCAACGATCATGCTGTGCCCGCAGAAGCGCACCCCCCCGTTTACTCCGACGCAGTTGGCCGAGATCAGGTAGGCCACGTTTTCCAGGGCACGAACTCGGTTGAACATCATCCAGTGCTCCAGCCGGGGATAGGGCCACCCGGAGGCGACCAGAAACACCTCGGCCCCGGCCTTCATCATCCGCCTGTAGAGCTCGGGAAAGCGGAGGTCATAGCAGGTGGTAAGTCCGAATGCGCCGAGCTCGGTCCGGACCACCACGGGCTCGGTCCCCCTGGTAAGGAGCTCCCTTTCCCTGGAGCCGTAGCCGAAGAGGTGGATCTTCTCATAGGTGGCGGCGAGTCCTCCTCGGCGGTCAAAGAGGAAGCTGGTGTTATACAGGCGGCCGTCCCTTTTCACCACCCAGCTTCCCGCATGAAGGTAAGCTCCCAGCCTGCGGGCGGCGGCGGACATCCGGGAGGCGGTCTCGCCCTCGAGGGGCTCGCTCTCTGAGTCGTACCGGTCAAAGGAAAAATAGCCCACGTTCCAGACCTCGGGCAGGACCACCAGGTCAGCACCTTGGGCCTTTTCCAGCAGGGACTCCGCGCGGAGCAGGTTCTCCTCCTTGCTCCGGTCGGTGATCTCCATTTGAATGGAGGCGACTTTCATGTGAGCGGCTCCTTTTTCAGATGAGAAATCGAGGGGGAATGCATCCTGGAAGACTGTGCCAAGCCCTCTTATGGAGTCAAGAAAAAAGAGGGGCCGGTGGACGGAGGCCCCGGTGGTTTTCCTCCCCTGGATGATATGCTATAGGAAAGAAGGCTGAAAGGTCGGGATTCAGGGAAGAGAAAAGGAGGGATTAAAGTGGAGATGCAGGAGACGGCCGCTCGAGCCAAGAATGCGGCCATAGAGCTTGCAGCGATGAAGAGCCGAGACAAGGACCGGGCGATCGAGGAGATCTGCCGGCTTTTGGACGAAAACACGGCCTCCGTAGTAAAGGCCAACAGGATGGACCTGGAAAGGGCGGAGAAGGAAAATCTGGCGGCCCCTCTTCTCAAGAGGCTTCAATTCGGGGAGGAGAAGATCAGGGAGGCCTGCCGTGGGCTGGAGAGTCTGAAGGGTTTGGAAGATCCTGTGGGAAGGACCATGCGGGCGGTGGAGCTGGACAAGGGCCTGGAGCTCTTTCAGGTCACATGCCCTATCGGGGTGATCGGGGTGGTGTTCGAGTCCAGGCCCGATGCGCTGGTCCAGATCTCTTCGCTCTGCCTCAAGAGCGGAAACAGCGTGCTCTTGAAGGGGGGAAGCGAGGCCGCGGAGACCAACCGGGTACTGGCCGGGATCATCGCGGAGGCAAGCTTGAGGGCCGGGATCCCGGAGGGCTGGCTGGGGCTCCTGGAGACCAGGGAGGACGTGAGCGGCATGCTGGCCATGGACGAATACATCGATCTTATCGTCCCCAGGGGGAGCAATGCATTCGTCCGGCACATAATGGACAACACCAACATCCCGGTGCTGGGGCATGCCGACGGGATCTGCCATGTGTACGTGGACCGCGAGGCGGATTTGGAGCAGGCCCTGCGGATCACGGTGGACAGCAAATGCCAGTACGTGGCCGTCTGCAACGCGGCCGAGACCCTGCTGGTGGACAAAGGCATAGCAGAGGCCTTTCTGCCCGAGGCCAAGAAGAGGCTGGAGGCGGCCGGGGTGGAGCTACGGGGGTGTCCGCGGACCCTGGAGCTGATCAATGTGGCGCCCGCATCAGAGGAAGACTGGGCCGCTGAATACCTGGACTTGATCCTCTCGGTCAGGGTGGTGGACGGGCTGGACGAGGCGGTGAGGCACATCAACCGCTACGGATCAGGGCACACGGACGCCATAGTGACCAAGGACCGGGAGCGTGGGGTGTGGTTCATGGACCATGTAGACTCGGCCGACGTGTTTTTGAACTGCAGCACCAGGTTCAGCGACGGGTTTCGGTACGGTCTGGGCGCCGAGGTGGGGATCAGTACGAACAAGATCCACGCACGGGGCCCTGTAGGGCTCGAAGGCCTTGTGATCTACAAGTGGCGTCTGTTTGGAGACGGGCATATCGTAGCCGACTACACAGGGGAGAACGCGCGCCCCTTCACCCACAAGGCGATCCGACAAAGGGGCGCAGAGGACCGCTGAATGAGGGGAAGCAGCACAGGGGTGGTCTTTTCATCCGGCTTCTTCGGGTTTTACGCCCATGCAGGGGTCCTCTCCGCACTGAGGGAGCTGGGGTTAGAGGCTGCCGGATACGCGGGGACAAGCTCCGGGGCCATTGTGGCGGCCATGGCCGCATCAGGCATGAAGGACGAAGAGATCAAGGAGATCCTTTTCGGGCTTCGAAGGAAGGACTTCTGGGATCCGGATCCGCCCCGGGACCTCCTGAAATACGCGCTGAGAGGCCTCAGGGGCTATACGGGTTATCTCAGGGGCAAAGGCTTTTCCCGTCTCCTGGAGACCATCCCGGCCCGGAGTATCGAGGACTGCCCCACCCCGCTGGTCATATGCGCAACAGATCTCACCCGCGGTGAAGAGGCGGTGCTGGCCAGCGGGGATCTCGCCCGGGCGATCCACGCCTCGGGCGCAGTCCCGGGGCTTTTCAAGCCGGTTCGAATCCGGGGATCCTGGTGCGTGGACGGGGGCATGGTGGACAAGGCCCCTGTCCTGGCCCTGGCGGATCGCGTCAGGCCGGAACGAATCCTGGTCCACTACCTCGACTCCGGCAACCTCGGAAAGCGGCCTGATGAGTTTCAGGAAAAGCGGCTCACCCCCTGGCACATCCACTCCTTGAGCGTAAATATCGCCCGCCGGGCCTCATACGAACACCAGTGCGACCTGGCAAGAGAGAGGGGGATAGAGGTCCTGGAAGTCAGGACTAATCCGCCAAAGGTGGGCCCCAACAGGCTCTCCAGGGGTCCAGATGCGTATAGACACGCCAGGGAGGAGGCCCTTCGGGCCCTGGAAGGGGCTTTTGGCGGAGGCAAAGGGGATGGCTCAAGTATCCAATAAAGAAGCCCGGCCGGGGGCCTCGCCCCCGGCCGGGCTTCAAGTGGGGAGACTCTGCGGGCCTAAGCCCGATTGGGTTATTGCTGGAAGTGCATTCCCGGCTGACCACCGCCGCCGCCGCCGCCTGGTGCGCCACCCGGCTGGCCGCCGCCGTTTTCAGGGGCCTCGCAGGCCACTGTCATACCCAGCATACCCGCCAACATCAAAGTCAATAAAAGCATACCTATTCTTTTCATTTTTCCCCTCCTTTCTTAATTTTTTACTGGATGTTTTCTAGCTTGCTCATGAAGTCCTCTCGAAGCTCTTCGTCCATCTTCACCGCTTCGATTATGCGGTTGTA
>JBKHIW010000259.1:0-3821 GCA_046538465.1 Desulfobacteraceae bacterium
GGCCGCCCCCGCCCCTCTGGGCCCCACATAAACCACAACCGGAACGCTCGAGTTCATGATCGCCTTGACTATAGTGCGCATGGATGAAGCGAGGCCCCCGGGGGTGTCCACGCGCAGGACCACGAATTCGGCGTATTCTTCTCCCGCCTGCTTTATCCCCCGAGCGACGTACATGGCTGTTCCCGGGCTTATAGCGGCGTCCAACTCCAGAATCATCGCCCTTGCCTCAGCCTCCCGTCCCGAGCACACACCGGCGGGCAGACAGGCGCCTGCAGCAAACAGCAACAGTGCCAGCCCCACAACCGCCCGGCGAACCTCAACCATCCCTTTTCACCCCCAGCCCCAAGACCCTCATTATCTTCTTGACATCCTCCCAAACCGGTTTTTTGGCCTCTTCGTTCCTCAGCAGGTATGCAGGATGAAAAGTGGGCATGACCGGGATCCCCAAGTATCTCCACCACCGCCCCCTGTCTCTCCTCATGGAAAACTCATGCCCCAAAAGCCCCCTGCCCGCAACCCGGCCCAGGGTGCATATCACCTTGGGGTCTATCAACTCTATCTGCCGCCTGAGGAACGGGAGACACGCCTGGATCTCTTCGGCCCGGGGATCGCGATTCTTAGGCGGACGGCACTTGACCACGTTGCAGATGTATACCTCCCCCCTTGTCAGCCCCATTGCCTCGATTATACGGGTGAGAAGCCCTCCTGCTTCCCCGACAAAGGGCTTGCCTGCACGGTCCTCTTCACGTCCGGGACCTTCGCCCACAAACACCAGGTCGGCCCCGGGGTCCCCCTCCCCGAAGACCATGGCGTTCCTGCCCGCGTGGAGAGAGCATCGGCGACACTCCCCCAGCCGCTCCCTAAGCTCCTCCAAAGAAGCCGCCTGATCCGGGGCGGCAGCCTGTACAGCCGCCCTGCACCGGGGCGGGGCATCCATATATTTGAGCGCCCGGTCTGAGACCAGGGGGGGGTCCAACCCGAGATCCCTTCCCGCCCGGAGAAGGCTCTCGAGGGCTTGAACGGCCCTTTTCAGCTCCCGCCGCCCCCCTGCCGAGCCCTCCAAAGGTCTCGAACCCGATCCAGGATGCAATCGGCCACCTCTTCCTTGCTCATTATAGGCATCTCCTCCACCATCCCGTCCCGATGGAGGATCTTGACGAGGTTGGTGTCGGTCTCGAACCCGGCGTCTTCCCTGGATACGTCATTGGCCACTATCATGTCCGCATTCTTCTTGTGGAGCTTTTCACCGGCATGATTGATCAGGGATTCGGTCTCGGCTGCAAAACCGACCAAGACGCACCGCGCGGCCCCTCTAACCCGTCCGAGTTCGGCCAGGATATCCGGAGTCCTCACCAGCTCGAGCACCTGGGTTTCCCGGCCCTCCTTTTTTATCTTTTGTCCGGCCGGGTCCTTGGGCCGGTAGTCAGAGACCGCAGCGGCCTTGATAACCGCATCACAGCTCCGCCACTCGGCCAGCACCGCCCGCCTCATATCCTCGGCCGAGCGAATCGGTATGCATGTGACCCCCAAAGGGGCCTTCAAGGCCCCGGGCCCGCTGATCAGGACCACATCCGCTCCCCGCCTCCGGGCCGCCCTGGCCAGCGCGTAGCCCATCTTGCCGCTGGAGCGGTTGGTGATGAAGCGCACCGGGTCTATGGCCTCCATGGTAGCCCCTGCAGTTACCATTATCCTGCAGCCCGTCAAATCCCCCGGGGACAAGAGCCACCGGGCCCTTTCCAGGATGTCTTCCACCTCGGGCAGCCTGCCCGGGCCCTCGCTCCCGCAAGCCAGCCCCCCGGCGCCGGGCTCCATCACGTTGATGCCCCGTTCTTTAAGGATACGGATGTTTTCCCGCACCGAAGAATTCCGGTACATGTGTACGTTCATCGCGGGACACAAAAGGATCGGGGCGGTGGCTGCGACCGCCATGGTGGAAAGAAAATCGTCGGCCAGCCCACGGGCTGCCTTGGCCAAAAAATTCGCCGTAGCTGGGGCCACGAGCACCAGGTCGGTCTCCTGACCCCAGCGGATATGGTCCATGGGCCCGGTGCCCGGATCGAACATGCCGGTTATGACCCGGCGCCCTGACAGGGCCTCGAAGGTCAGCGGACCCACGAAGCGGCCTGCGTTCCGGGTCATGGCCACGCTGACCTCGGCGCCCTCTTTGACCAGCCCCCGCACGATTTCCGCGGCCTTGTAAGCCGCTATCCCCCCGGTGACTCCCACTGTGACTCTCTTGCCCTTCATTCCGCATCCGCCTCGTTCGACCTAACTCCGGGGTTAAACGCAGCAGCGCCGCGCATTCGTCCTCACGCCCCATCATGCGCTCCGGCCGGGGGGTCTTCCAACAAAAGGAGGTCGTGGAGCTTCTCCCCGAAAACCTCCAACCTCAGAAGAGATACAAGTGCAAAGCCCCTGCCGGAAGAGCGCGAACCCGCATAAATCTCTCCTGAAATGAGAATTTTAATTTAATCCTAAAACCCGCTGCTTGACAACAGAAAACCTCCACATGCCAGGCGCCGGCCGAAGAGGGCCCGACCGGGGCGTTTGCCCTTGACACCACCAGCCGCTTTTACCACTATGCCCTGATCTGGAAAAAGGCCATGGAGGATATGAAATGAAGGTCCTTATCGTCGGAGGCGGAGGGCGGGAGCATGCCCTTGCCTGGAAGGCGGCCCGGTCGATGCACGTGGACAAGGTCTTTGTAGCCCCCGGCAATGCCGGGACCGCCCGCGAAGAACAGGTGGAAAACGTTCCGATAGGGGCGTCAAGCGTTGATGAACTCGTGGACTTCGCCGTCTCCCGAAAGGTGGGCCTTACCATAGTGGGGCCCGAGGCCCCTTTGGTGGCGGGCATAGTGGATGCGTTCGACAAGGCCGGTCTCCCCTGCTTGGGACCGTCCATGGCCGCGTCCCGACTGGAGGGCTCAAAGGCCTTTGCCAAGGATTTCATGCACCGCCACGGCATTCCCACCGCCTCCTACGCCACCTTCGAGGAGTTGGAGCCGGCCTTATGCTATATAAGGGATCGGGGCGCTCCCATTGTGCTCAAGGCAGACGGCTTGGCCGGAGGCAAGGGAGTAATAATTGCAGACACCGTGGACCAGGCCCTGGAGAACGCAGAGACCATGCTCTCCGGAAGGGCCTTCGGCAGCGCCGGTAGAAAGCTGGTGGTCGAAGAGCTCCTTGCCGGCGAAGAGGCGAGCTTTATCGTGATGGCGGACGGCGAGCACGTCCTTCCTCTCGCCACCAGCCAGGACCACAAGGCAAGAGACAACGGAGACACCGGCCCGAACACCGGCGGTATGGGGGCATACTCCCCGGCGCCGGTGGTGACCCAGGCAGTATTCGACCGAATCATGAGCGAGGTGATACAACCCACGGTCAAGGGAATGGCCGAGGAGGGCGCCCCTTACCGGGGATTTCTTTACGCAGGCCTCATGGTCGGGGAAGACGGCGCGCCCCGGGTGCTGGAATTCAACTGCCGATTCGGTGATCCTGAAGCTCAACCGATCATGCTCAGGCTCCGATCCGACCTGGTGGAACTCTGCCGGGCCGCCCTCGAAGGCGCCCTTGACAAGACCCATGCGGATTGGGAGGAGCGGGCCTCATTAGGCGTGGTCATGGCGGCCGGAGGATACCCCGACTCCTATCGCAAGGGCGACCCCATCTCCGGGCTTCCCGACCAGGAGCCCGAAGGGATCAAGGTCTTTCATGCCGGGACCGCCCTTCGGGGAGGCCGGGTGGTTACCGCCGGAGGCAGGGTGCTGTGTGTAACCGCGCTCGGTGAAACCGTTGGAGAGGCCAAGGACCGCGCCTATG
>JBKHIW010000260.1:0-3802 GCA_046538465.1 Desulfobacteraceae bacterium
GAGACGAGTCGTAATAACCGGCATAGGGATCCTCTCCTGCCTGGGTAACACCCGGGAGAATGTGGCACGTTCTCTCCTGGAAGGGCGCTCGGGCATCGAGCTCGTTCCCGATCGAAAGGCGATGGGTTTCAGGAGCGCCCTTTCCGGGACCCTGAAAGACTTTGAGATCCCGGCTGTGCCCAAGAGATACTTGAACCAGATGGGTCAGGGGGGGTACTTGGCGGTGTACGTCTGCCGGCAGGCGATCGCAGATGCAGGCCTGGAGGAAAGCGATATCAGGAACGACCGAACAGGCGTCTTCATAGGAAACGGCGGCAACTTCCTGGATATATACGAGCAGTGTCACGACTTTCACGACAGGCATCGGCGCCTGGGGGGGAACGCCTTGCAGCGGGTCATGGCCTCTTCGGTCTCCGCAAACCTCTCCGTATTGTTGGGGACCAGGGGGAGATGCCTGACCGTGGCCTCGGCCTGTGCAAGCAGCGCCTCGGCCGTAGAGCTCGGGTATCAGTTCGTCAGGTCGGGTTCCCAGGATTTGATGCTGTGCGGGGGAGTCCAAGAAGGAACATGGGCGATGCACTGCAATTTCGACGCCCTCCGCGTCTTTTCCAGGAGGGAGCATGACCCGGCCAAGGCCTCCCGCCCTTTTGATAAATACCGTGACGGGCTGGTCCCTTCCACGGGAGCGGGCATGCTCGTCCTGGAAGATCATAATCATGCCCTGTCCAGGGGAGCCCGCATATACGCGGAATTAATCGGGTGCGGGACCAATTCCGACGGCTGGGACATGACCGTCCCTTCCGGAACAGGAAGCCTGGATTGCATGAAGGCGGCGCTCGAGGACGCTCGGATACGCCCTGAGGACGTCGACTACATCAACGCCCACGCTACATCCACCCAGGTCGGCGATTCAGTGGAGGCCCGGGCTCTAAGAGAGCTTTTTGGAAACCGCCCCTATGTAAGCTCCACCAAGTCCATGACAGGGCACGAAATAGGGGCGGCCGGATGCAATGAGCTGATCTACACACTGCTCATGATGGAGGATGGTTTCATAGCCCCGAACATAAATATTGAAGAGGTTGATCCCCAATGCGAGGGGATCCGCATTGCGGAAAATCAGTTCGTTGCAGCCGACATAGAAATCGCGTTGTCAAACTCGTTCGGGTTCGGCGGAGTGAACACATGCATTGTTCTTCGAAAGGCGGAGGTGCGTGCCTGATCAAAGACGGCGCTGCCCGAAACTGCTTTTTTGACACGCTGCGGGGCAACCCTTGAGCCGGCGGGTAGTAGTGACGGGAATGGGGATTGTTTCTTCTCTAGGCAGCGATCTGGAGCAAGTCAGGGCATCTCTTTATCAAGGCCGATCAGGTCTTCTTTATATGCCCGAGATGGAAGCCATAGGGATGAAATGCTCGGTCTTCGCCCCGGTCAAGGGGTTCGATCCCAGTGTCTTTTCCAACAAGGCCAGATCCACGATGTCCCAGGTCGCGCAATACGCTGTATGGGCGGCTGAGAATGCCCTGGAGGCCTCAGGGCTAAAAAAAGAGGACGTCCAAAATGAGCGCTGCGCAACCACCATTGGAGGCAGTTTCGGCGGTATCAATGAGGTGTTCAAGACCGAGCGGTTCGTAAAGACGAAACGGCCTACGCGGGCCGGAATCACGGGACTGGTAAAGGGCATGAACTCGACGACCTCAGGCAATACCGCCTCATATTTCAAGATCAGGGGGCAGGCTTTTTCGCTCTGCTCATCGTTTGCCTCCGGCCCGGACAGTATCGGACACGGCTATGAGCTAATCAAGCACGGCTTTCACGACCTTGTCATATGCGGCTCGGCTGAGGAGGAAGTGTGGAAGCAGGTAGGCGCGTATTTCGACAATGCAGGTGCCTTGGCCAGAGGGAGCAACCACAGTCCTGAAGAGGCTTGTCGGCCGTATGACCGGAACAGACGGGGTTTTGTCATGTCTGCCGGGGCTGGAATCCTGATCCTGGAGTCGTTGAAGCGGGCTGAGAGCAGAGGAGCCGAAGCCGCAGCGGAAATTGTAGGCTACGGCGCGGCCAACGACGGATATGACATTTTTCGCACCTCGGGTGAGGGGTTGAAGAGCGCTATGCGTCAGGCGCTTGCTTCAGCGCGCGAGCGGGGGGGCGACGGAATTGACTATATCAACGGCCACGCTACCGGCACGACCCTTGGAGACCGGGTAGAAGTGGCGGCGATAAGGGAGGTCTTCCCGGGGTATGAACCTCTACTCAGTTCAACAAAAGGACTGGCCGGGCACGGGATGGGCGCCACCGGGGCACAGGAAGCAGTATATACCCTGCTCATGCTCTCCCATGGATTCGTTTCACCGACTCGAAATCTGGTGGACATAGACGAGAAATGCCTGGGTGTTCCTCATGTACAGAATCTCCTGGAAACAGACCTGAGCTCAGCAATGACCGTCAGTCTGGGTCTGGGGGGTACTGCAAGCTGCCTGATATTCAAGAAGCTGTAACCGGCAGGCATACCGGCGCCTCGAGACGGCCTGCTGAACATCGACGAAAAGCTGAAAACAAAGGAGAACCGTCATGACCATTGAAGACAAAGTCAAACAGGTATTAATGGAGATCCTCGATGTGGAAGAAGACAAGTATGCCCTCTCCGCTCACCTGAGGAAGGATTTGAATGCCAGCTCGGTTGACATGGTGGAAATCATGGCCGCGTTTGAAAACGATTACGACATACAGATCTCGGAGGAAGAGGCTGAAGAGCTGCTCACGGTGCAGGCCATTGTTGACTACTTGAAGAGTAGAGTCGGCTAAATGAAGGCGATTGTCTTTGACCGGCACGGTGGAGTGGACGTCCTTGTCTACAAGGACGTCTCTGTCCCTGAGATCTCATCAAATGAAGTCCTGATCCGGATAAAGGCCACGGCCATGAACCACAATGACCTCTGGGCGAGGACAGGATTGCCCGGCATGGATTTCGATTTTCCGCACATCTCTGGCAGCGACGCCTCCGGTATCGTGGAGGCTGTAGGAGACGAGGTCTCCCGAGTAAGAGTAGGAGATGAGGTAGTGGTTAACGGCGCCTTTTCGTGCCGGAAGTGCCCCCAGTGCCTGGGAGGCGACCCTGTGCTTTGTCCGGACTTCAAGATCTGGGGCTTTCAGACAGGCCCCCTTGACGGAGGGCAGGCTGAGTACGCCAGGGTCCATCAGGCGAGTCTCATGATCAAGCCGGATCATCTCACCTGGGAGGAGGCCTCGTCCTTGCCCCTGGTCCTGGTCACTGCTTGGCGCATGCTGGTCACCCGGGGGGCGATCAAACCCGGGGATTTTGTCTTGATCTGGGGAGGTACGGGCGGGTTGGGCTGTATGGCCATCCAGATCTGCTCGCTGTTCGGTGCACATGCAATCGCAGTTGTCTCTGGCGGAAAAAAAGCAAAATTCGCCCGTGACCTGGGGGCGGAGTACGTGATCGACCGCAAGGGCCAAAGAGTGCTCCGCGAGGTTGCCAAGATCACCGATCGCCGCGGTGTGGATTTGGTGTTCGAGCACGTGGGAACCGCCTCATGGGAGACCAGCGTCCATGCCCTGAAGTGGGGGGGGAAAATCGTCATATGCGGGGCGACCAGCGGCTTCAAGGTAACCACGGACCTTAGATTTCTATGGTTCAAGCAACAAAGCCACTTGGGATGCCATTACGGCAGTCCGGCCGAGCTGGAAGAGGCGATGAGGTTTGTTCAACAGCGAAGGATAAGACCGGTCATAGGCGAGATCCTCCCCCTGGAAAAAACAGCCGAAGGCCACCGACTGATGG
>JBKHIW010000261.1:0-3796 GCA_046538465.1 Desulfobacteraceae bacterium
ACAGCACGCGAGGGTCCATGTCTCCCCGCCCGATCTCGGCCGCCTGGACCTTGACCTGGTGATCAAGAACAGCCACCTGCACGCCCATTTGAGCGCCGAAAACCATGCGGTCAAAGAACTCCTGGAGGCCAACCTCCAGCAGCTCAGGCAGCAGTTGAACGGCCTGGGCTTTGTGGTGGAGCGCTTTGAGCTGGACGTAGGGCTCAAGGAGCGCCGCGGCGCAGACGCAGAGGAATGGGCTTGGGGAAAAGGCCGCAGAGGAGGACGCACCACTCGCCCCGGCCGGGATGAACCCGCTGTTGAGGCCCTGGAGCCCCTGCGATACAGCCCCCACGGGCCTTATCAAATAGACTTGGAGGCCTGAAAAACAGGCCGCAGGAAAGGAGCAGCATATGGATATCTCTCAGATCAGCGGAATCCCCACGGTCGAGGAGTCCGACCCCTACAATTACACTTCGGAGCCGGCCGGCAACATGGGCCGAGACGAGTTCCTAAAGATGTTCCTGGCCCAGATGGAGCACCAGGACCCCCTCAATCCTATGAATGCTCAGGAGTTCGCATCCCAGCTCGCCCAGTTCAGCTCCCTGGAGCAGCTCTACAATCTGAACACCTCTCTTGACGATATAAAGGCCTTTGGAGAGGAACAGAGGCGCTTCGAGGCCCTCAGCATGATAGGCAAGGAAATCGTGGCAAGCGGGGAGCACATACATCTAAACGCCGAAGGGGCCTCCAAGGCGGAACTGGTCCTGGAGGAGGGTCCCGCCCTCTGCACCGCGGTGATAACAGACGCCGCAGGCAATGAGATCAGGCACCTCTCCCTGGGATACCTGGAAAACGGATCTCATGAATTCGAATGGGACGGCAATGACGACGCCGGGAACCGGATGCCTCCCGGGAGCTACGCATTCGAGGTTACCGGATTGAGCGGTGACGGCGAAAAGGTCTCCCCCCGGACCAGGACCGTAGGCCGGGTGGACCGAGTCAGCATGGAGGATGAATCGCCCGTCCTATATGTCGGCGACATCCCTGTGAGCCTGGAAAATATAATGGACGTCCGAAGTTCGGGTTGAACAGAGGCGAGGGTTCCGGCTCATGAGCCTCAATAAATTTCTGGTTTAATCACACAATAATTGAATAGACGGAGGTAAAGGCCATGGCACTCTCCAGCGCACTATTTTCAGGCATCAGTGGGTTGGGCTCACTGGGCGAGGCAATGCAGGTGATCGGAGACAATATCTCGAATGTAAACACTGTGGGGTTCAAGGGGAGTACTTTCACCTTCCAAGACCTCCTCAGCCAGTCTATAGCCACCCAGGCCGGAACCAGCCAGGTGGGAAAAGGGACAACCCTGAGCGATATATATCAAAGTTTCCAGCAGGGCTCTTTTGAGACCACTTCCAGCACCACGGATCTTGCAATCGGTGGGGACGGGTTTTTCGAGGTGCGGGAATCGGATAGCGAAACAACATTTTTGACCCGTGCGGGCAACTTCCGCTTCGACAAAGAGGGCTATCTGGTAAACCCCGAAGGCTACGTGGCACAGGGGTGGCAGATGAATGAAGAAGGAGAAGACATCAGCAGCACCCAGGACATAAGGCTGAACTCCTTCACATCGGCTCCGGAAGAAAGCTCTCAGGTCCGCCTCATATGCAATCTCAATGCGGACTCCAACAGCAATCACTCACGGCTTTCAAATGCCTGGGACGCCGAAGAAAGCCCGGCCATAAATTCCTCTCACTATCAATACCAGACAACCATAAAAGCCTATGATCTAGAAGGAGGAACCCATGACATAACCGCCTACTTTGACAAGGCGGACGAGGATCAAAAATGGGAATACATCCTTACATGCAATCCAAACGAAGACAAACGCGACGGGTTTGCAGACACCTCGAGCACAGGCCTGCTTGCCCGGGGTACGCTCACCTTCTCTGAGAGCGAAAACGTGATCAACAATATGACCATGGAGAACCTGGCCTCTGCTTCCGGACACAAACAAGAGCTGAGCGATTTTACCTTTTCCGATTCCGGAGGTATTACCGATAGCAACACGACTGTGGAAGTGGAGAACTACGAAGCCTTGACCGACGATGGTACCGGGTTTGAGTTGGTTAGAAGCGGAGGTGCTTGGTCCATAGATGAAGATGCAGGCTATACCAGCGCTCAGATTGTAGACGAGGAAAACGATGGTGATGACGGCTTCGGAATCGATCTAACAGGCGACAACAACGCTGACATTACTGTTTCATTCGGTGAAACAGTGACAGATAACGGCAGGTTCTCATTCGATATCTCCGGGGCGGATGACACCGTATGGGAGCAGGCTGATATCAATTCAAACGGCTACTACACCTTTTCCCCTGACTTTATAGGGGGAAATGAAACAGCCATGGACATCGAATTCAACCCCGGGGCCTATTTTGACGGAAGCTCTTTCGTAAGGGACTCGCTTACCACGACCCAATACGCCAAGGCGTCTACTACGGTCTTTCAGAGCTCAGACGGATACGGAGCCGGGGACCTTCAGGGGGTCAATGTGGATGTCGACGGTGTGATCACCGGTAAATATTCCAACGGTGAGGTCATCCCCCTCTATCGGGTGGCGGTGGCCAAGGTGGTCAACCCCCTGGGCCTGGAGAAGGTAGGGGGCAATCTCTACAAGACCACGAGGCTGAGCGGGGAGGCCCCGACCTATCACCCGGGGACCAACGGTACCGGCAACATCGCGCCCAACTCCCTGGAGCAGTCCAACGTGGACATAGCAAATGAGTTCGTCAAGATGATCACCACCCAGCGGGGGTTTCAGGCAAATGGCAGAATAATCACGGTGACCGATGAGATGCTCCAGGAGCTGATAAACCTCAAGCGCTAGGAGCAGTACCAGGGGCCTTAACCGTCAAGATCTTGACTGAAAAGGCCTTCCTTGCCCCTCTTCCACAGCAGGGGCCGCCGGCCGAAGGCCGGCGGCCCTCTCTGTCTCGATCCCCCAAATCGCTGGAATACGAGGCCAAAACGCCCTGTTTTGACCCTGATTCCGGCCTGTCCACGCCTGCGGGCCTTTACCGCGCAAATGGCACAGAGGTTGCTTCACCGTAAAGGGACATGGATCTGAAACACTCTTCCAGGGAGATCCGCCTCTTATGGACATAGCAACTCTCATAGGAATCCTATCCGCCTTCACCCTGGTGGTCGGCGCCATAATGATGGGGAGCAGCCTCACCCTTTTTATCAATATCCCCGGCCTGATGATAGTGGTCGGCGGGACGTTGGGGGCCACCCTGATCAACTATCCCCTGCCCGACATCCTCAAGGTGATAAAGGTGGTCAAGAACGCATTTTTCCACCGAAAACAAACAGCCAAGGACCTTATATCCGAGTTCGTCAGCCTGGCCGGCACCGCCCGCAGGGAGGGGATACTCGCTCTCGAGTCCAGCGTAGAGGAGATGAAGGACGACTTCATGAAAAAGGGCCTTCAGCTTTCCATAGACGGACTGGAGCCGGGCGCCATAAAGGAAATCCTGAACACCGAGATAGTCTCCATCCAGGACAGGCATAAGCTGGGTGCGGAGATATTCACCACCCTGGGGACCTTCGCCCCGGCCCTGGGGATGATCGGGACCCTGATCGGCCTGGTGCAGATGCTCCAGAAAATGGACGACCCGAGCAGCATAGGCCCGGCCATGGCCGTGGCCCTGCTGACGACCTTTTACGGTGCTCTGATGGCCAATGTGCTCTTCTTGCCCATAGCGGGAAAGCTGAGAAACCGGAGCAGCGAAGAGGTGATGATGAAGGAGCT
>JBKHIW010000262.1:0-3783 GCA_046538465.1 Desulfobacteraceae bacterium
GGCTCTTGCCGTAGAGCGGGTCCCACCCCGCCGGATCGGCGGTGCAAAAGAACTGTGTCTCCAGGCCGAGCCTGGTCAGGGCCTCTTCCACTGGGAGCCCCTGGACGCGTGCCGCGGCGTCCCAGGTAGCCCCACAAGGGGCACCCCGCAGGACGCGGATTTCCGCTATTCGGCCGTTTTTCAGGCGAACCCGGAAGATCGGGGACCCGAAGATCTCTCCATATGGCCCCAGGCTGACCTGCCTGGACAGAGCGCATCATGTCGGAGGGGTGATGACACCGCGGATGTGATGCTTCTTGCCCGATGCCACTACCGGGATCTCCATGTCCGCACACTTGCGGCATAGATCCTGGGAGAGGTCGGGATGCTCGAGGAAGTCGAGCACCAGATCGGCGCCATCCAATGAGGGGAGGAGATCCTCGGTGTCGTCCAGCACCGGAGGGAGTGGTTGGTCAATGGAGACGACCCTGAGGTCGAACTTTCCGCCCCCGAACCGGCGGATTCCCTGGATCTTGCTCTCGCCGCTTTCGTTTTGTTGGAGGACTAATATGCTCTGTCGTCCGCGGTTTTGGTTCTCACTCTGCTCCATGGGTGTTTCCTTGGGATCACAAACTTTTCTCGACCCTAGTCCAATCCGTGCCGTATTGCAAGGACTCATCCCAGGCAACAAGGCCTAAATATGGATTGCGGCTTGGATCCTTGACCCTCTCCTAAGGAGCTCTTTCAAAGGGGATCCGGGATCAGTCCCACCCTCTCTTGTCCTTTCGGCCGGACTTCTTCTTTTCCAGGCCGGGCGGGTATCGGTCAACCACATCCCGGTGGTAACGGTAGGGGCGGTCGGTGTCCATTTCCAGCGTCACGTAATCTCTTGCCTGCAGACGCAAGTGAGAGGGCAGAGAGACCGAGACCTGCCAGCCTCCCTGCCGCATATAGAAGTACACGCCGCGGCCCTCATCGTAATATACCTGGCATGAGGGGTAGTAGCGGTACCTGTGCTTGGCCCTGTATCCGTGCGCCGGGGCCCACGGCGGCGGTCCGTGGCGCTCGACCCTTTCATGCCTTCGGTCGGGGGCGTCTCTTCCGATGGCCACGGTTGATCCAGCGCACCCATAAAACGACGCCGCCAGCAAAAAGGCCCCTGAAGCCCAGAGGATCGACAGCAGAAAAGCACGGTGTTTCATGGTGTCCTCTCCTTCCCTCGTTCTCAGTGCTGGAATTTACAGCCTCTCTGTTGTATCGTCAAAAAGACACCGATTGTCAACCCTGACGGAGTTGCAAAAAGCCCCTGACGTGGTTATCTGCCCTTGTAGTTTCAAGGGGTTACAACGTCCCCAGCGGCGGTGGAGCGGGTTTTTGCGAGACCGTCAACCCTAAAATCCGAGCAAGCAACCGCAGGAGGTGAGACTGCTTCACAGTGTGCCTGATCGTCCTCGGCCTGGAGGCCCACCCTGAATACCGGCTGGTCCTGGCTGCCAATCGTGATGAGTTTTATGAAAGACCATCGGCCCCGGCGGAGTTCTGGAAGGAGGCCCCTGAGGTATTGGCGGGCAGGGATCTCAAAGGAGGAGGGACATGGACGGGAGTCACCCGGACCGGGAAGATCGCACTCTTGACCAATTTTCGCGATCCGGCCTCCCGCAAAGAGAATCCCCCCTCAAGGGGGCTCCTGGTCAGCGACTATCTTATGGGGGGCCGGGGGCCGGTGGAATTCCTGCAGCAGCTCTCCTGCCGGGCCCACCTCTATGACGGATTCAACCTGATACTTGGGCGGGGTGCGGAGCTCTACTGGTACTCCAACCGCGGCGGGGCGATCCGTAGGATTGAACCAGGCGTCCACGGCCTGAGCAACCACCTCTTGAACACCCCCTGGCCCAAGGTGAGGCGGGCCAAGGGCGCCCTGGCCCGGATACTCTCAGGCGGCTCCAGGGTGGAGGAGGAAGATCTTTTCCGCCTGCTCGCCGACCGCACCCGCCCCCTGGACAGGGAACTCCCTTCCACAGGCATGCCGCTCGACTGGGAGCGGATCCTCTCCCCTGTTTTCATTGTGAGCCCGACTTACGGAACCCGCTCATCCACCCTCTTGTTCTTGGACCGGCAGGGGACTCTCACCTTTGTGGAGCGCACCCATGACCCGGGCGCGGGCGGGACGGTCCGGTACAGCTTCGCCGTTCCGGGGGCGTCGGGGAGCCCCGTCTCATCTGCCGTGTAGGAGCATGGTCGTGACCCGGGTGACCAGGCCCCAGATGGCATCCGGAGCAAGGTGCTCCTCGATGGTCTGATCGAAGAGCACCGTGACCCTGGGCCTGAACTCCTCGTCGCCGACCCACAATAGATAGTAGAGAGGGATCTTGGGAAAGGCCGTCAGGCAGTAGGCTGCATCGGCCAGCTCCACCGGTTTTCCGTCCAGGCGCTCGGCCGCGGCCTTGAACCCGGCAGGGTCGTTCCCGTACCTCGATACCAGCGGCTCCATATCCAAGTCATGGGGGCTGCTGAAAAAGCGGGCCCCCCTCAGCTCCTTTACCCCTACCAGCTTCCCTTTGACCGGCGCAGGGCCTGCGTTCAAGAGGTAGACAAGACAGAGGAGCTCGAGAAGCGGGTCGTCCACCTGTTCCCAATGGGCATGAGCCTGTCTCAAGACCCGCCTTCCCCTGGGGTCCACCATCAGGTACTCCTCCAAAAAGGGAAGCAGGATGCCGTCAGGCGGGTGCTCCTGGGCCCCCGCGTTTCTGCAGATAACCGTGCGGTTCCTTGCGGCGAGCTCCTCCCAGTATTCCTCGGGCACTACTACCTCCCCTCCGGAAGGCGTACGATCAGGGGGCCGCTCCTTGCGGCGCCTCTCCTGCATCCTGAGGTATCCTTGACTGTATGGGTAAGGCCCGGCGAGGAAATTTTCACAAGGGAAGTCCTTGCAGTCCCTGGAGCAGTAGTCCACTCCCCGGGCCACGGCGCAAGCCAGTACGGGGCATGTCCCTCCGAAGAGGCGCTCTTGGGCCCCCAGCTTTTTTTTGGCCTCCTCGCTTCTGCCTGGACCGCAGGACGAGCAGACCCTCAATGCAAAAAGCCCGCAGGCCTCGCAGTTGATTCCGCAGGCGCCGGTGGGCATGATGTGATCACTCCTTTCCCCTTCTCTCCCCCGACCCTGGTTTTACGAGCCGGCAGGGGGTGTTTTTTTCAGCGCCGCTCAAACAGGCCTCGAGGGTTCAAAAGCTCAGTCTCCCATAAGCCCCTTTAACAAGCCCTTGGCCTTTTCCTCGATATCCTGCTCCTCTTCTCCGGTTTTCTCTCCAGGGCTCAGCATCTCCTTGACGCTTTCCGCGTCAGGCAATCCGTCCTTGATTCTCTCCTTTACCATGCCCTCCAGGTCCGGCCTGAACTTGGGCGAGGAGAATGTCCCGGAGACCAGGATGGGAACTCTGATTCCGCTCCTCTCAACGGCATCGCCCTGTCCCTTGAGTGTGGCCACAAAAGTGGGCTCCACCCTGAAGTCCAGCGACTCCTCGACCAAATCCGCCTTTCCTGCGGCCTTGAGCCTGAGGAGGGGGGAGGCCATGGTGGTGTCCCTGGTATCCACCACGCCGTCCTTGATGGTAAAGGGGGCGTGGAGCTCTGAAAAGTCGGTCTTGGGGCGTTCCTCGGTCTTCTCAGAAAGCCCGAAGGCCGCTTTGGCATTGCGGGCCATACCGGGAAGATCTATTCCTACAATCGCCCCGTCCTTGAAAAGCAGATCGCCTTTGCCGTTCAAGGTCCTTTTTACGGCCTCCACCTCATCCCCGGAGGCGGTGA
>JBKHIW010000263.1:0-3779 GCA_046538465.1 Desulfobacteraceae bacterium
GTGGACTCTGAGCGGTATAGACAGCGAAGAAAGGACTCCTTGACCCAATTGGCCTTGCGTATGGGAGAAAAGGCGAGACGCATAGGCAAGCCGGTGACCACCAACCCCATGAACCCGAGCGACCGCCGAACTGTGCATATGGCGTTGAAGGATCAAGAGGATTTGGAGACCAGGAGCAGGGGCGAAGGGCTGATGAAAAAGGTGGTCATCATTCCCAGAAAATGAGCTTGGCTTCCGGGCGTCCAATGGATCGAGCCCTCTCATGCTCAGATACCATAGCCGCACTGTCCACTCCTCCGGGTCATGCCGGAATCGGCATTATTCGCATAAGCGGTCCCTCGGCGCTGGAGATCGCCCGGAAAATCTTCCGTCCTCATAGACCGGACAGCCGGTTGGCCAGCCACCGCCTGCATCTCGGCCACCTGGTGGACCCTTGCACAGGAGATCGGGTGGACGAGGTGCTCCTCACCTATATGAAAGCGCCACGCTCTTACACCCGGGAAGATGTGGTGGAAATAAACTCCCACAGCGGCTACACTCTTCTGGATCGCATACTGGGAGTCGTCCTTGATGCAGGCGCCAGACAGGCCCGCCCCGGGGAATTCACTTACAGGGCCTTCCTGAACGGACGGATCGATCTCACCCAGGCCGAAGCGGTCATGGACCTGATCAAGGCTCGCTCGGACCGAGGCCTGGAGCTCGCCGCGCGTCAGATGCAGGGCGCCCTGAAACACCGGGTCGAGGAACTCCGGGAAAGCGCCTTGGAGATCCTTGCCCATGTGGAGGTGGCCATCGATTATCCAGATGAAGACTGCGGTGCCACATCCGGCCCCCGGGGAGCGGCGTGGTTGAGGCGTGCTTTAGTCGAGCCCCTGGAGCGAATCTGCTCGGCTCACACACAGAGGCGCGTCTGGGTGGAAGGCGTAAGCACGGCGGTAGTCGGAAGGGTCAATGCTGGAAAATCGAGCCTTTTCAACCGACTACTGGAACACGAAAGGGCGATTGTAACCGAAGTGCCGGGCACCACCCGTGATGTGATAGAGATGCAGCTCGACATCGAAGGTCTCCCCCTTAGACTCATGGATACGGCCGGATACAGGAGCCCTCAGGACCAGGTGGAAAGTCTGGGCATCAGCCTCAGCGATCAGGCCTTGGCCCAAGCAGACCTCGCCCTGTTGGTGATCGACAGCACGAGCCCGCTCTCTGAAAACGACAAGGCCTTGTTGGGCAAGGCGGCGAATCGGCTGGTGGTGGTGGCATTGAACAAAATCGACCTGCCGGGAAGGCTCTCGCTTGAAGATGCGAAGGAAGCGCTCGGAGCGGCCCCTACCGTGCCTGTCTCCGCCCTTACCGGCGAGGGGATCCCCAGCCTGAGGAGAACCATCCGGGAAACCGTCCTGGCATCGGGCGAACCCGTGGCCGACTGGGGGCCTGCGCCCAACCTCAGGCAGCATCGAGCCCTGGAATCGGCCTGCAGACATTTCCGCGTGGCCGCTGAACACATGGAGAAGGACTCGCCTCTCGAAATCACCGCTGTCGACCTGACCAGCGGACTCGAAGCACTCGGTGAAATCACAGGAGAAACTGCGGGCGACGACGTGCTCGACAAGATCTTCAGCACCTTCTGCCTCGGCAAGTGAGATATCTCCGCTCAGAAACGCAGCTTAGTCCCGGCTGCCGAAATACTCCCTTACCTGCTTTATGGCGCAGTACTTCCCGCACATGGTGCACACATCATCCTCCCCGGGCGGGTTTGCCTCGCGCATGGCCCGAGCCCGGACGGGGTCTATGGCGCAGGCCATCTGAGCGTCCCAATCCAGCCGCATCCGAGCCCGAGACATCTCCCTGTCCCTTTCCAAGGCCTGTTCATTTCCGCGGGCTATATCCGCAGCATGAGCCGCTATCCTGGTCACAACCACCCCTTCCCTGACCTCCGAAGGACCGGGAAGGCAAAGATGCTCGGCCGGTGTTACATAGCAGAGAAAGTCCGCCCCGGCCTCACCGGCGACCGCCCCGCCTATGGCGCAGGCCACGTGATCGTACCCCGCCGCTATATCCGTTACCAGGGGCCCGAGCACATAAAACGGCGCGCCTCGGCAGAGCCGCTTCTGGAGCAGGATATTGGCCCTTATCTGATCGAGCGGCACGTGGCCCGGCCCCTCGATCATAACCTGCACGTCCTTTTTCCATGCCCGATCGGTCAACTCCCCCAAGGTCATGAGTTCGTGGATTTGGGCCCTGTCCGTTGCATCGGCGAGACAGCCGGGTCTCAGTCCGTCGCCCAGGCTCAGGGTGACGTCGTACCTCCGGGCTATTTCCAAGAGGCGGTCATATTGATCGAAAAGAGGGTTTTCTTTGCCGTGGTGAAGCATCCAGGTGGTCAAAAACGCCCCCCCCCGGCTTACTATATTGGTGACCCTTCCCTGCGTCCTTAGGCTCTCCAGCGCGGCCATAGTCACGCCGCAGTGTACAGTGATGAAGTCAACCCCGTCCCTGGCCTGCCTCTCGATGACATCGAAAAGCCTATCAGGGGTAAGCTTAACCAGCGCCCCCTCCTCTTCCACGACCTCCACCACGGCCTGGTACACGGGCACGGTCCCCACAGGCACCGGGGATTTGGAGATGACCTGCCTCCGGCAGGCATCTATGTCCCCCCCTGTGGAAAGGTCCATCACCGCATCCGCTCCCGCCTCCAGGGCGGCGTTCAACTTGGCCTCTTCCTCGGGCAGCGAGGCCCTGTCCGACGAGGTCCCTATATTGGCGTTGACCTTGATTCTGAGGCCTCCTCCAATGCCGCAAGGCCTTAGTCCTTGGTGTCTGGGATTGGCAGGTATGACTATCCTGCCCTCGGCCACCTTTTGTCTTAGCCACTCAACGGAAACCGCTTCCCTCTCCGCGATCTCACGCATCTCATCGGTCGCGGCGCCCGCACGGGCTTCTGCTGACTGAGTCATTTTCATTATTCCTCGCATGCCTCTATATCGGCGTATGATCGCCGGCTAACATCGGGCTTAATAGACCAAGCTGCCCCTTATGGTCTGCCGGGCGCATTCCCCGGCCGCTCCCACCGCCTCCGGGAGCTCCCACCCTGCTCCCAGGAATACGGCCAGGGCTGAGGAAAAAACACATCCGCTGCCATGAGTCTCTCCCTCCTTTATGCGGTCTCCTGGGTATGTCCTCAAAGTATCCCCGTTATAGAGGACATCAACAGGCCCGCCCTGGAGGTGCCCTCCGGTCACCACTACATCAGGCCCCCAGCTCTTCAGCGCGCGCGCACCCTGCACAGCACCTTCGAGATTGACTATTTCCCGACCCAGAAGTGCGCCGGCTTCACTCAGATTGGGGGTGATCACCCGGGCCAGAGGCAAAAGTCGCGCCTTGAGCAGACCCCACGCCTCCGGTTCCGAAAGATCCCTTCCTGTGGAGGCCCGCAGCAGCGGATCCAGGACAACATTCCTCAGCATATAACGCTCAATGAGCCCGGCCACGGCCTTCACTGCACCGGCGGTGAAAACCATCCCCACTTTGACCGCGTCGGGGGTCAAATCTTCCAGCACCGCGTCCACCTGCTCCACTATGAACTCAGGCGGTACGGCATAGATTCCCCTGATACCTCTGGAGTTCTGGGCGGTGAGGGCGGTCAGGGCGGTCAGGGCTCGGGCTCCCAGTCCTTGAATGGTCTTGATATCAGCCTGGATCCCTGCGCCTCCGCATGAGTCGGATCCGGCTATGGCCAAGACGCACGGTATCTTCATTTCCGGCGAGAGAACCCTCCATCA
>JBKHIW010000264.1:0-3769 GCA_046538465.1 Desulfobacteraceae bacterium
AACTAAGGGGGCAGATAACCGGGTCAGGGGCTTTTTGCAATTCCCTCAAAGGTTGACGGTCTCGCAAAAACCTGCTCAACCGCCGCTGGGGAAGTTGTAACCACTTGAAACTAAGGGGGCAGATAACCGGGTCAGGGGCTTTTTGCAATTCCCTCAAAGGTTGCGTTTGCTACCGCCGGTATTATATTTTGACCATTACAGCGCCGGGTAACCGGCTCATGTAGAACGGACGGGAGAGTTGTTAAAGCTGCGGTTGAATGGAGGCGACAGGCAGGGACCATATGATTAGGGACAATGTCAACGAGAAGGCTAACTTCAGGGCCCTTATCGAGGGGGATGAGATAGGTCGAGTGGAGGACCGCCTGAATATAATCGACGTATTTTTGGCTACCGAGGAGCATGTAACGCTGCAGGATCTTATGGAGCGGCTCAAGGAAAAGGGCTATGACTATGACCCGGCATTCGTGCGGGAGTGCATGAACCGCTGGGTTGAGCACGGATTCGCTCAAAGGAAGCAGTTTGAGGGTCAACCACCCCGCTACGAACACCGGCACCTGGGCAGGCACCATGACCACCTGATTTGTACCAAATGCGGACGCATCACCGAATTCAGAAATGAAGAGATGGAGGCGCTCCAGCTGAAGATCGCAGCGACTCACGGTTTTCATATGCTCCAGCACAAGATGGAGATTTACGGCATTTGCAGTGATTGTCTGGCCGAAAGGCGGCCCATGATCCCCTTGACTCTGGCCAAGTCGGGAGAAAGGGTTATCATAAAGAGCATGAGAGGGGGAAGGAGTGCTCAGGGAAGACTTTCTTCCATGGGGCTCAGAAAGGGGGATCTCCTGGAGGTCATCAGCAACAACAACCAGGGGCGCCTTATCATAGGCCATAACTGCATCCGCCTGGCCCTGGGCCGGGGCGTTGCTGAAAAGCTCATGGTCTCACTGGCTCCCCCGGGAAAGAAGTTCGCCTGCGAGGAGTAGATTCCAGGCTCTCACGCCATGCGTTGGAGCAGGTCTCGCGCATGGTCCCTGAGTCGTCTTACCAGACGCTCCAAAGGGCCTCGGTGATGATAGCGACGGAGTTCGCGGACGCTCACCCCCTCGGGGTAATGCCTCAATTGAAGCTTTACTACGGCGTTCAAGTCGTCTTCCAGGAATCTCTTGTAGATCAGGGATAAAGGAAAAGGCTTGAGCTCAGACCGAGCGACGGCGGCAGACCAATCCACTACATAGGGCTCCCCTTCGGGACCTACGAGTATGTTGGGGGCCCTTTTGAGGTCGCAATGGGCAACTCCCCGTGAATGAAATGCAGCCACCAGGTCCCTGAGCTTCAAAAAGAACTGCGGCGGGAGCCTCCTGCTTTCTTCCAACCCTTCTACGCTTTTCCCCTTTATCCTTTCCATAATAACGGCCGGACCCTTTACGGTGCCGAAATGAGTGGGGATGCCAGGTATGCCCTCCAGCTTTCGCAGGGCCTTGACCTCCCTTCGGACCAGGAAGCGGCCCACCGTGTTCCTGTAAGCCGGCCTGTTTGCGCCGTAGTCTTTGATCACAGCTTCTTCGCCGTCCTTTTCCACGATCCATATGGCCGGGCGGGTGGCGGTTGGCGGCCGCAGGAGCATCGAGCGCCCGAAGTCTATTTCTACGCGGCTGATACCCCTAAACGCCCTTCCTTTATTGCAGCCCTTGAGAAGTCGGTGCGGCTTCTCGTAGGTCAGGTGTGGCCTGCTGTTATAGCTCGAGTAATTCATGCGTGAGCTTGATTCAGCCCCGGTCAGGGGCCGCCTCTTCCATTCGAATCAAGGGGCCCGAAGGCTTTAGGGGCCAGCCGGTCATTCCTCTCTGGACCAGCGAGTTCAACCAGAATCCCAGCATCTTGTAAACAAGCCTGGCCACGGCAAAGGCCGAGTTGATGTCTTCAGGACCGCATGACAGCTCTACCACATCGAATCCGATCACCATCCGCTTGCTGAAGATGAGCTGGAGGAGCTCGATGATCTCATGCCACACAAAACCGCCGGGCTCGGGAGTCCCTGTGCTCCATACTACGCTCCAGTCAAGTACATCCACGTCCATGGTTAGATAGACGGGGTCTGGAAGCGCACTGATCGCTCCTTGGAGATCGAAGGCCCCAGTCCTGAAGGCCTCCATGGTACATAAAGGGACGCGCTCGCTCTTTACCAGGCAGGCCTCTTCCAGGCAGAGGCTCCTGATCCCAATCTGAAGGGTGTCTTTGGTGAGGCGACGGATACGCGACATAGTACAGGCGTGGCTGTACGGAGTCCCGTCATATGTCTCCCTGAGATCGGAATGTGCATCAAACTGTATCACTGAGGCTGCACCATAGCTATGCTGCAGCGCGTGGAAAAAGGCCGGGCTGATCGAGTGATCACCGCCTAGGCCGACCGGCAGTTGCCGCGCTGAGGCGATGGAAAGGGCGGCGGAGTATACGCCCTTGTTCATGTCCTCGGCGCCCTGAAGACCTTCGGGCGGCTCGGCAGTAGCTATTCCCATTCTGTACGGCTCACGGTCCAGGACCTCGTCATAGAGCTCCACTTCACTGGAAGCGGAGATCACCGCCGCGGGGCCCTGTGCCGCCCCCCTGCCGTAGGAGACACCTCCCTCGTAAGGCACAGGCAGTATAACGACCGCCGCGCTCTCAGGGTCTGAAAAACGGGGTTCCAGATCGAGAAATCCGCCTGTATGCGCCTTCATAAACACTCTTCAAGCCGCTTGACTGCCTGGGGGATCTCGTCCACCAATCGGCGTTGGGGCCTCTCGCTACAACCGGCCAGGACATAGGAGGCCAGGAGAGGAAAGACCAGGCTGTACTCCGCCCAGACCTGGACCAGTTTGTCCTCTCCTGCGGCCCTGTATTTTCCCCAGCTCACCGCTTCACCGAATGTACAGCTGGACAGGCTTCCTTCGCGCTCAACAGCGGTCCCGATTTGAAGGCCGCGGTCCGCGCCCTCGTAGGGCACTTGAAGGATCTGGTTGAGTGTGGGTCCGGTCTGTTGGATGAAGTTCTTAGGACCGCCGCCTCCGAGCTCTACAAAGCCGGTCCTCTCAGAGGAGTAAACAACGGCCGCTGAGTCGAACACGTCGCGCTGGGCGGAAAGTTGCACCGGGAACCCCTCGCGGTCGGTGACTAAAAGATTCAACGTGATGGAGTGATTGGCCAAAGAGTCCCAGAAGACAGGGATCCCCAGCCTTGCAGCCGCCGCCACAAAGCTCCTTTCGGGGTGGGGGGAGCGCTCCGCCGTCCAAATGCCCAAGGCATGGTTGAACTCCCAGCTGGACAGGGTGCGGCTGCAAAGCCTCTTTTTCCAGACCCCGCGTACAAACTCCCGGATCAGGGCGTCCTGCGCCTCCAGGGTTTCTTTTTCCCGGATACCTATGTCATAGATCCTGGTATCGCCGCATCTCCTGAGCTCCTCATCGTCCACGCCCGGATCCACCGCCTTTACGGGCAGTCCGAAGGCGAAATGCAGATCGTGATAGACCTGGGCGCCTGTTGAGCATATCACGTCCACGAATCCGGCCTCCATGAGAGAGATCAGCATTCCGCCCATACCCCCGGCGATTCCGGCTCCGGCTATGCCCACCCATATCACGTCTCCTTCAGAGACCATCCGCTCCAGGAGCCGTGCGGCCCTGAACACCTTTCGGGCCTCGAAAGAGGTCCTTCCCATGGCCTCGACCAGCCCCTGAACCGTTACAGCCTTGTTCAGCCTGGGCGGGACTATATCATCTGCGTGTTGAAA
>JBKHIW010000265.1:0-3764 GCA_046538465.1 Desulfobacteraceae bacterium
CGTCTATTGGGCCCTGGAACTTTAGGAGAATGTTTTCGCGGCGGAGCTTGAGGTTGCCGGTGAGCTCCCCCCCTTCAATGGTAAAAGGCTTTAGGGTGAGTATGAGGCCTGCTGGTTGCTGGTATAGGGGGAGGTCTCTTGTTTCTGCTGATACGTCGGCGGCGATTGCTTGTTCAAGAGGGGGAGTCAGGCTCCCTTCAAAAGGGAGACCCAGGTCCGCAGCCTTTCGGGAGACGGCGGACGAGGAGAGGACGAGAAGGGCGACGAGTTGTTTTCTGCCTGAGCCAATGATCACGGCGTGGTCGATGTAAGGGATGCGGCGGAGGCGGTCCTCTATGGAGGTGGGGGCGATCTTGCGGCCGGTGGAGGTCTTGAAGACCTCGGATTTCCGGCCTCTTAGGGAAAGAAAACCGTCTTGGTCAAGCACCGCCCTGTCCCCTGTCATCAGGTAGCCGTCGGGTGTGAATCTTTGGCCCTGGGAGGCCTCGTTTAAGTACCCGGAGAAGACGCCCGGTCCCTTTACCAGGACCTCGCCGTCTTGGAGGAGGCGGATTTCATTACCTGGCATTGGTTTTCCCACGGTGCCGAACTTGTAGGCCCGGGGGAGGTTCATGGCCACGGGGATGATGTCTTCGCTGATTCCATAGGCCTCGAGGATGAGGAGGCCCATGGCGTGGAAGCGCTCCAGGAGCCAGACGGGCATGGGGGCTGAGCCGCTTATCATGAATCGAAGCCTGGGTCCCATGGCTTCTCTGAACTTGGCAAGGACTATAGGGTCCAGGAGTGAATGGAGGAGGGTGGTAGTCAGACCCGGGTTTCTGCCCTCCCTGGAGGCTTGGGCCTTTTTGTCCCCCACGGCAATGGCTTTTTTGACCAGGGCGCGGCGCCAAGGGAGGCGTTTATCGACCTCCACCATCATCCCTTCATAGAGCTTTTCAAAAAAGCGGGGCACACCGAGGAATACGTCAGGGCCTATGGATGGGAGGTGCTTCATTATATCTCTTGGGCTTTCCACATAGTAAGTCGTGGCGCCCAGGGTGATGCCGCAGAAGTTGATCATCCTCTGGAAGAGATTAGAGAGGGGGAGCCAGCAGACGAGCCTGCTCCCTTCGCCTATTTCCTGGAAACCCTCCATGATGGCCGTGGTGGCCATGGTTACCTGGCCGTGGGTGTACTGTATCCCCTTTGGGCGTCCGGTGGTGCCGGAAGTGAAGATAATGGTGGCCGGATCCGAGGGAGAGGAACGGTCTACGGCCCGGTCGCGAGTGTTTTGGGAAAGGAGGTCTTTGAGGTGGAGGGTTTTTTCGTAATCGGACGGATCCTCAATACTCATCAGCAGGCTGAGGGAGCAGCGGTTTTCTTCTGAGAGCTTCCGGAGGAGTCCTGGCTCTTGGACCACGAGCCCGGCCAGATTGGATTGCTCAGCTATCAGGTTTATGTTTTCGTCGAGGTCGTGGGGGTCCATACCTACCACTATTCCACCCGAGATAAGGACGGCGAATTGGACCATGTCCCAGAGAGGGGATGTGCGGGCCATGATGCCTATGGCTTGACCTTGGGCCAGGCCGAGCTCCTGGAAACCACCTGCCAGGGTCAGGATTGAATCATGGAAACTCTTCCAAGTGATGGGCTGCCAGTGGCCTTGGTCCAGGCTGTAAAGGGCTGTGGCATTCGGGGAGGATTTGACTCTGCGCTCAAGAAGACGGGGGATAGTATCCGCTTTCATAGTGGTGCTCCGGGGTAGTAGGCAATATCCTCAGGGGAGAGACAGGGGAGGATCATAGGCTCCTTTCGGTTTGGTAATTTTTAGATCGGATTCCTTGAGCCCCAGCCATTCCAGGCTCTTCTTGGCCTCTCTTGCCAGGAAGAGCTTCCGGCGGATCATGAAGTTTACCAAAGGCCCTAGGAGCTTCCAGTAGGTCAGGCTGGCCTTGCCCTCGCGGATCAGGGCGGAGAACTCCGGGTGGTAAGGGTTGTAGCCGAAGTGGATAAGGTCAGAGTACATCAGGAGCCAGTTGATTGGGTAGTTGCTGAAAATGGGGCTCGCATGCCTCTTGCCTTTTACCAGGCCCAGACGGACCACTTCCCGCATTACTTCTTCCTGGCTGTAGGGCCAGGCATGGAAAGGGGCTAGGTAGCGGGGGAAGTCCGTGCTCGGGGGGTAGGTATTAGGATTGAAAAAGAATCGCTCAAGCTCCTCTTCGCTGAATTGTCCGCAATTCCTCAGCTCGGGCGGGGTCCAGTCGGTCTCGGTGATCAGCTTGCGTGAAAACTCGTAGAGCATTCGCTCGGGCTCGGGTTGGCCCGGGGAGTAACCCGCCAGTATCAGCGGGATATTCTTCTGGAGGGCCATCCTGATGGCGTCGCCCTCGAAGAGCGGGGCGTAGACATAGGAGACCGTGTAGACGGCCCCTCTTTCTTCCTGGTTCATGAGGCAGTAGCGGAAGAGCCTGGTGTAGAATGAAAGCGAGGGGCGATAGGAGATGTGATCGATGTCGAGCTTCAGGATCGTGCGGCGGATGTTCTGCCAGGCCAGGGGGGGGATGTTGATGTCGGTGGTGAAGGCGAGTACTTTCAGATCGTACTCTTTCTTGAGCTTATAGAGGAGATAGACGCTGTCCTTGCCCCCGCTCACCGGCACTAGGCAGTCATACTCCCCCTTCCCGCGGCATTCCTCGAGGGCCTTTTCAAGGTCCGCCTCATTGCTCTTTCGCAGAGATTCAGAGAGGGAGGGGTCGGTTTGGGCGTATTCCCGGCAAAACCTGCATATCCCTCTTGAGTCCAGGTCCGCCCCTGGTACGGCCTCGGGAAGATTACAATTCTTGCATTTCTTCATGATCTCGACTCGCTCAGGTAGTCTTACCGGTTTTTTCCTCTGCCGCTGTCCTCAACCGGGGGGCGGCTCGGAAAGGCCAGGGAGATCAACTACCCGGCAAAACAAGAAAATTTTGTGATATTTTCCGACTGATGCGCCTCTTCGTCAACTGATTTCTTCAAAATGCAAGAGAGCCGGTTCTGGAATGTAAGAACATGCCCTGACAGGCTGGCGGAGAGAAAAAGGACCATGGTGAGCTCTGGAATGGATATGCGCCCCAGAGTCTTACTTTGGTCATTATTATAAGCGCTTAATCTCAAGAAGCTGGCGGCCTTTATGATGTACATGAAGTCGTCGTAGGTCTCCTTTGCTAAGGACTGTTTTATCTTTTTTTCAGAATGACTTCCTTGACCTGGCGAATGATTCCCTGTCGATTCTTTAACTTGACAAAAACCCTCAGCAGGAAAATAATATTTTTCAGTATGTTGCATTATCTTATTTTTCGGGATTTCGTCAGGTTTTTGTAGCCTCCCTGAGCTTAAGCTCCTGCCTAAGAAATGGAGGCGTGATGGCATGCCTCGGGATAAGTTCTCCAAGACCATGAGAGGATTACTGGGCAGTTGGCCTCGGCTCTTCTTAGGGGAGGACACTGGGCTTGAGAACAATGATTATGAATGGATACTTGGCAAATTGGAAAAGGAAGGGATGAGGGAACGGCTCATCTCCCCCCAGTACTATCAAGATTACATCAACGACTCCCTCCGGGTAGGCGACCTTGTCCTCAAAAGTATGATTCATCATGAGCTCATAGGCCATCACCCCACGTGCGAGTACATGCAGGATGTCGGAAGGGAGCCCTTGGGTAACGGAGGAGGACATGGGGTTTTCCTCAAATTTGATGGAGTCGCAAAAAGCCCCTGACCTGGTTATCTGCCCTTGTAGTTTCAAG
>JBKHIW010000266.1:0-3728 GCA_046538465.1 Desulfobacteraceae bacterium
AGTTATCTGCCCTAATAGTTTCAAGGGCTTACAACGTTCCCAGCGGCGGTTGAGCGGGTTTTTGCGAAACCGTCAACAATAGATATAAAACCCCCGCTTATTTCAAGTCCGAGAAAAACGTCCTGTGAATGCCCCCCACAGCCCTCCTCAGGTCCCGGGTCTTGACTATAAAATAAAGGGCTTCCCTGGAAGGGCCGAAAGAGATCATCTCTACATTGACCCCGCTTTCGGCAACTGCAGTGAAGCAGCTGGCCGCTATGCCCTTTCTCCTTCCCAATCCTTCGCCCACCAGGGATATCAAGGCCGCATCCTCCACCTTCTCCAATCTCCTGTAAGGCTTGGGCCTCAACTCCTTCAAGGCCTGCCTTCCCGGCTCGAGGTCGCCCAAAGCGAGTAGGATGCTTATGCAGGTCTGGGAGGTCACCACGGACTTTATGTTTATCCCGGCCTCGGTCAGTCGGTTGGAGACCCTAGCGAGCACACCGGGTCTGGCTCCAACCCCTGAGGCATGGACCTTGAGGATCCCGATGTCCTTATCATAAGCCACACTTTTTATGGTCCGCCTGGTGCGCCGGCTCCTTGCCGTAATCAAGCTGCCCGGGGCATCCGGCTCCAATGTGTTCTTGATCACGATGTCCAGCTTTACCCGCCTCAGCGGCTCAACCGTGCGCGGGTGAAGGATCTTGGCCCCGAAATAAGAAAGCTCTGCAGCCTCGTCATAAGACAAGGTTGGGATAAGCCTGGCCTCGGGCACAAAGCGAGGGTCCGCACTCATGTATCCGTCCACATCCTTCCATACCTCCAGTACATCGGCCTTGACCGCGGCTGCCACCACCGCCGCCGAGTAATCACTGCCCCCTCGTCCAAAGGTGGTTATATCCCCGGACTCGCTTACCCCGAAAAACCCGGGCACCAAACAAACAGAGCTCTTATGCACCAAGGGCAAAAGATGTTCGGCCAAATTCCTGGAGGTGCGCGGCATATGGGCGGTTGCATCTCCGAACTTGCCGTCGGTTAAAATGCCTATACGATGAGGCATGCAGCAAGCCGCCTCCAGCTTGCGGCTCCTGAGGGCCGCGGCCAGCAGCTCGGCTGAAAGCCTTTCTCCGTAGCTGCTGATCATATCCAGCATCCTCGGTGATGTCTCTCTGGTAAAGTTCAAACCGAAATAAAAGCGCTCCAACTCCCGCAACAACCGGTTCAAATCTCTAGCGAACTGGTTGACCGCCGCCTCGCGCTGAATAACCACGCGGGCCACTCCCATATGCCTCCTCTTGAGCCCGCCCATTATCTCCGGGATCTTTACCTCGTCCTCGAGCGCTTCGGATGTTCCTGAAATCAGATAGTCAGTGACCCCGCCCAAGGCCGAGACCACCACTATGTTTCCACGACCCCTCTCCTCGAGCAGATCCAGAATGCGGGAGATATTTCGCCTGCCCTTTAGGCAGCCTCCTCCTATCTTTATTACCTTCACCCGACCTGACTCTCCCCATCCTGCAAAGACGCCATCCTGCCGAACAATTCCGTCATCTGGCCTTTCATTTCCCCGGGTATCATGTCCAACTTGTCCCCGGAGAGGACGGCGAACTCCCCGTTGCTTCGCGCAAGAACCCGGCCTGAGTCGTCAATCAGCTCCCCGTTGACATTCAGGCGCGGCGGCTTGGCCTCAGACCCCATTCTCCCTCTTGCCGTAAGAGGCACGCCGATAGGAACCGGTTTCAAATAGCGCACCTCCATGCGTCTGGTTACAAAGAAGACGCGGCGGAAAAAGATGATGGTCCAGGACATCACCTCATCGAGCAGGGTTGAAATTATACCGCCGTGGGCGATCCCCTCCCAGCCTACTCGATTTCCGTCCAGCACCACATCCGTGCACACGAAGTCCCCTTCGGCGTAGAAATCCAGATTGAGTCCCACCGGGTTAGCTGTACCGCATGCAAAACAATGGTGTCCCTCAGGTTTAGGAATTCTCTTTCGTATAACTTTATTCATGGAAGTATATCACCTTTGAAGTTTTTCATGATATTCCTTTTATAAGTAAAGTAAACCATGTCATTTCAGTATCAAACTCCATTACCACTTCCGCCCCGCCGGCAGCGAGCAACTCTTTGACATCACGCGCGCCGCTCCTCATCAAACCTGACAGAACGAGCCATTCTCTCCTCAAAAAGGCCGGGGCCTGCAAGAGCCGGTAAAGGACGTCAAGATGCAGGTTGGCCACGGCCAATTCAGCGGGATTACTGATCATGTCCTCCGCCCTGCCCTGGACTACCTCCACCATACCGGCAAGCCTGTTCAGCCGAACGTTCCTCTCCGCCGTCTTTACACACAGGGGATTGAGGTCCACCGCCAGGACCCGCTCAGCCCCAAGCCTGGCCGCAGCGATTGCCAGGACTCCGGTGCCGGTGCCCAAATCCAGTACACTTCTCACGGCCTCCCTCTCCATAACCCAAGCCATTGCCCGAAGGCAGCCCCTGGTTGTGGGATGAAGGCCTGAACCGAACACCACACCCGGATCCAGCAACACCCGGCCCTCGTGGCCACAGCTTCCATCCTCCTCCAGCCAGGCCGGGCATATGCACAGCGGCCCCACGTGGAAGGGTTCAAGCCATCCCCCCTGCCATTCCTCGTAACTAAAGCAATAGGAGTCAATCAGGCGTATACCTGGATTGGCCTCGAGCACCGCCTTTACTTCCTCTTCGGCCGGAGAGTCGAAAAACAGAAAGCAGGAGCCCTCTTCCTCCCAATTACCCAAGAACGAAGCGCCTAGACGGGTCTCGGCCCAAAAAGGCAACTCCCCCTCTATATAATAGATATGTAAAACATCTGGGGGCATGATCCGATCTCCAAGACCGCCTTCAGCAGCTTCAATGTCCATCTGCTTTATCCTTTGTTCCAAGACCGATCCAGAGTCATTGAGTCTGTTCACATACCTTTTGTCTTATAAAAATGTCAAGGACTGAAAAACGCCTATTGCATTTTAATATATTTTGATATACGGTTCCTTCTTTCTTGGTTCAATTCTGATTAGAAGCTTCTTTCTTTCAGCAGTCAAGTCTAGTAATTTTGAAAAGAATAATTATACATGCTGTAATCTAAAGGAGTAGCGCAAGTCACTTTGAACAACCTTCAATCCCGAAAGGAGGCACGTATGCCAAAATCTCTCTACGAACTCGCTGCAGAAATCGCTCAGGCACAGGCTGGAGTATCAAAGCTGACTCCTGAGGAACTCGACACCCTTATTAAAAACACCTATGACTCTTTAAAGTCAGTCAAGTCTGACGAGGAAGGGCAGGAAGAGGCAGCGCCCCAGATCGATCCTAAAAAGTCCATTAAGCAAGCCAGCATCACATGCCTTGAGTGCGGAAAGTCCTTTAAGATCCTTTCCCGTCGTCATCTCGCACAGCACAACCTTACTCCCAAGGAATATAGGGCCAAGTGGGGCTTCAGTGCAAAACAGCCCTTGACCAGCAAGGCCCTTTCTGCCAAAAGGAGACGGATCGCCAAGGAGAAAAACATCGGCCAAGTGCTCAAGGAGGCGCGTCAAAAGGCACAAAACAAGCAGTCGTAAAGCGCCTTGTTCTTTTGGAACAGCTTCTTTTCCCGAATAAGAGGCCCTTTGTTGATATGAAGGCGGCTGTTCCATCAGCCGGCGGAGCGCTCCACCGGAACACTCAGCCACCTAACAGGAGGATCCCTGATGCGGCGCGTCTTTTTATATGCTGCTG
>JBKHIW010000267.1:0-3720 GCA_046538465.1 Desulfobacteraceae bacterium
GGGGCGTCCTTTTTGCCTTGCCCCGATCGGAAAAATAAGGGGCGCGGCCCGGTTCTTGAGCGGCGCCCAAAAAGTATGTTTTGGTTCAGTGCGCCCGGCCGGATTCAGGGTCGGCGTTCGAGCGCGAAGGAGGAGAGATAATGATGCAGGAATCCACCACAATAACCCTAAACAAGAATATGCCCCTCGGACAGCGTATAGAAGAAGTAAACAGGCGTATATCAGAGTGGATTGAAACACTGGATGAACCATTCAACCATGAAACTGATGAATTTCAATTAGTTAAATTTGATAAAAAGAGCAAACAATATCAATATAAATACATGATAGCGAGAGGAGTGAAGAGTTTGCGCAAAAAGAGATGATTAAAATAGAAGGGCTTTTAATACAAAAGGGCTCCGGCCCGGGAAAGGCAGGTTCTTATGGGCGAGTCGCGGGAAACAGAGATGAAGGACATCGTGGAGGAGCTGGCCGAGGACCGAGGGCGCTCCAGGAGGAGTGAGAGGGAAGGCCTCCGCAGGCAAGAGCCCTTTGCAGACGGAATCGGCTGGCGGCCGATTGCAATTGCCGGCGCAGTCCTGGTGGTCCTGCTGGTACTGGGATTGATCCTCTTCACCGGGGACAACGAGGATAGCGACCCGCGCATACAGATGCTGGAGGACCGGCTGAGCCGAATTGAAGCGCAGCTCCAAGAGCTGGAATCCGCCGTCGCCAGGGTCAGCGACGCGGGCAGCCGTGCAGAGTCTCTTAGCGAGGCTGTTTCACGCCTGGAGTCGGACCAAAAGACGATTTCTGATAGGCTGGACGGGCTGAGCCGCAAGCTGGACAGAGGGTCAGGAACGCGCGCATCCACCGAGACCGGGCCGGCAGGGGGCTCAAAAGAGACTCATGTGGTCAAAAGCGGGGAGACGCTTTTCAGTATTGCAAGACGCTACGAAATGAGCTTGGATGAGCTGTGCCGATTGAACGGGATAAAGCGCGATGCGGTTATTCGTCCCGGGCAGGAGCTGACCATAAGAAACGGCGGAGAATAAGGAGGGGATTATGCTTTCAGATACGATCAAAAAAGGGTTTCTCGCAGGGCTGGGGGCTGTTTTGCTCACCCGGGACAAGATTGATCGAGTGGTGGAAAATCTTGTTTCGGAGGCCAAGATCAACAGGGAAGAGGCGGAAAAACTCCGCGATGATCTGATAGATGCCGGGGAAAAGCAGTGGAGCGATATGGAAAAACGTATCCTCGATATTGTCAAAAAGAGCGTAGACCAGATAGATATCGCCCGGAAGAGCGAAGTGGAGGAGCTCCGCTCCCGCGTGGTCAACCTGGAGAAGCGGTTGGCGATCCTTGAACAAGCCCCGGGCGGAACCCGGACTGAAGGAGCTGACTAGGTGGAATTGAAGACCCTTTCCAATCTCGGGAGATTCCGAGATGTAGGAAGCGTACTCATCCGCTACGGCTTTGATGACCTTGTGGCCAGGTTGGAGCTCCCCGGGATGGGCGTTCTGCGCCGCATCAAAAATCACGAAGCCGAGCTCACCCCCTACCAGCGCATCCGCCACACGCTCGAGGAGCTGGGCCCCACGTTCGTAAAATTCGGCCAGGTGATGAGCATAAGACCGGATCTACTTCCAGTGGAGCTGATCAGGGAGCTCCAGCAGCTGCAGGACGACGTGGCCCCGTTGCCCTTCGAGAAAATAAGGGAGGTGGTGGAGGCGGGGCTGAACAGGCCCCTGGAGTATTTTTTCAGTCATTTCGAGGAGCAGCCTACGGCCGCGGCCTCGCTCTCCCAGGTGCACAGGGCGGTCCTCAAGGAAAACGGCCTGGTGGTGGCTGCAAAGGTTCAGCGGCCCGGGATCCGCGGCATCATAAGGACCGATCTCAACATCCTTGATGCCATCGCCCGGCGTATCCATCAGAGGATCGAGGGGCTCCGTGTATACGACCTTCCCAACATCGTAAGGGTCACCCGCCGCACCCTGCTAAGAGAACTCGACTTCACCAGGGAAGCACGGAACATGCGCATAGCCCGCTCATACCTGGAAAAGGGAGGCGGGATCTATATCCCAGAGGTCCACTTTGACTATTGTACTGAGAAGATCCTGATAATGGAGTTCGCCCAAGGGACCCGCTTGAAGGAGGTGAACCCCTCCACCCTCTCACACCCTGAACACCTGGCCGCAGCCGGGCTCCGCTCCGCAATCAAGCAGATCCTGGAGGACGGTTTTTTCCACGCCGATCCGCATCCGGGCAACCTTCTCCTGACAGACGATGAAAACCTGTGCCTGCTCGACTGGGGCATGGTGGGGCGCCTCACCGAGCGCGACCGGCTCCAGCTCATAGACCTGATAGATACGGTGGTGGAAAAGGATTCCAGACGGCTTGCAGGAAGCCTGCTGGCAATGACCTTCAATAGCGGAGAGACCAACCGCCCGGCGCTGGAAAGAGACCTCCTCGAACTCCTGGACGCCTTTTACTCGGTCCCCCTCAAGGAGTTGAACCTGGGCCACCTGCTCCTCGACATTACCTCGCTGCTTCGTGAGCATGCCCTCAGGCTGCCCGCGGATCTCGTCATTATGATCAAGGCCCTGGTCACCGCCGAGGGGACGGCCCGAGGCATCTATCCCGAATTAAACGTGGTGGCCGAAGCGGAGGACAAAGTCAGGCGGCTGGCGGCCAAGCGATACAGGCCCGGGGTGATGTGGAGGGAGCTCAGGCTCACCCTGTCACAGCTCTGGAACCTCTCTCAGGAACTCCCCGGACGGGTCACCCGCATAATGGACAAGATGGACAAGGGGGAGCTCCATATAAAATTCGAGCACGAGAACCTCGACGGACTCCGCAGCACTCTTGACAACAGCTCCAATCGGCTGACCTTCGGGGTCATCATAGGGTCCATGATCATAGGTTCATCAATGATAATCACCACCGGGGTGAGGCCTTTGCTTTTCGGATTCCCCCTGCTGGGGATCCTCGGCTATCTTGTATCAGGGGTGCTTGGGTTGTGGCTGGTGTTCAATATCATCAGGAGCCGCAGATACTGACCGGGCAACGCCTTCACGGCCATCGGCGCAGGCCCGGGCGTCCGGGCCCTGGATTTTGGAAACGGAGCAAGGCATGAACAGAGAATACTGGACCGCTGCAGAGGTGGTGGAAATCTTCGAGCTTGACGGGCGGTTCTTGCAAGAGCTGGAGCAGGAGGAAATCATTTTCCCTGTCCAGGAAGAACAATCCCCGGATAAACTCTTCCCACCCTCGGAACTCGAAAAACTGCGGCTGGCCAAGCTCCTTGTGGAAGACATGGGGGTCAACCTCGCCGGGGTGGAAATCATACTTCGGATGCGTCAGACCATGTTCGATATGCGGATGCAGTTCGACGCCATACTGGAAGACCTATCCCGCCAGGTCCACAAGGTCCTGAATGAAAGGGTGGAATAGCTAGACAAGTCTGTGCACGCCTCAGAGGCGAAGCCCGGCCCTTACATCCTCTGAATAAAGGCTTTCCATCTTCTTGGCCGATTCCAACGCATCCTGGTCCTCGGTCTTTGGGACCTTGACGGCCAACTTGACCATCAGGTCCCCCCTGGACTTGGTCTTGGGATTGTAGGCGCCCTTGCCTTTCAGTCTCAGAGTCTGGCCGCTCTGGCTCTTGGGAGGCACCTTGACACTGACCGGCCCGTCTACTGTAGGGACCTTTACGGCAGCACCGGCCATGGCTTCTCCCA
>JBKHIW010000268.1:0-3718 GCA_046538465.1 Desulfobacteraceae bacterium
GGTAACCGAGGAGGACTTCTTGAATTCCGCCGGAGTCATAGCGGGCTCACCGGTCTACTTTGGAGTGATGGCGGCGGACCTCAAAAGGGTGTTCGACGAATTCATAGGAATTCGGAAAAGGATGGAAGGTAAGGTAGGTGCGGCTTTTGCCACGTCAGCGGATCCCACTGGAGGAAAAGAGACCACCATGATGTCCATCATTCAGTGTTTTTTGATTTACGGCATGGTGATTGTAGGCGATCCCATGTCCGCGACCGGACATTATGGGACGGCATGCTCCGGTGCGCCGGATCAGGCGACCGAGGAAAACGCCGCTAAACTAGGGGCCAGGGTGGCGGAGACCGCCAAGCGGCTCAATGCCTAGCCTTCCCCGGGGGATTGGATCGCCGGCTGGCCGAACCGTTTACACTTATACCTGCCACGAAGGCCTTAAGGGGCGAAGCATGCCGGGGTCTTCGTGGCTTTTTTTCTCGACCTGGGGAGAAGCCCCGGCATCGCAGGCATGGTTTTGCTGATGATGCGATTTCCGCCAATGAGGAGTATCTGGTGAGTCAAAGAGAGGGCTGCAATGGAATCGGATGCAAAAGACCAAGTGGAAGAAAGCGGTTTTGAGCCGTTTGCCTCGCCCGGATCATTAGGCGGGATGGATACGGAGCTGCGTGAACTGATCGAACAGGCCGGGGACGGAGTTTATGAGATGGACATCCACGGCAATCTCATAGACTTCAATGATTCTCTGTGCAAGGTGCTGGGCTACAGCAGGGAAGAGCTACTGAATCAACACCTCGGAAACCTAATGGATGAAAAGCACGCCAGGAAGTTTCGCGAGGCGTTCAACAAGGTTTGGGTCAGCCATCAGAGCTTTTCCAACCTCATATGGGAGACAAAAGACAAGTCCGGAAACAAGAGAGTGATAGAGCTTTCCGCGCATCTGGTCAAGAATCACGAGGGGGAAAAGCTGGGCTTTAGGGGGATTGCTCGGGATGTGACAGACAAGTACGAAACTATGGACGCCCTCAAAGAAGCCCAGGAAAGGTATGAGAGAGAGTTCGATGCCAAGCGGAAAGCAGCGCGGAAGATGCGGAATCTCTTCGACTTTGTTCCCTATCCCATGGTTGTGTTTACGTCCGAGGGCAAAGTCAGCCATATCAATCCCGCTTTCACCAAGGTGTTTGGTTGGACCCTCGAGGAGCTGATCGGGCGCAAGATACCCTATATCCCGCCGGGCTTGGAAGAGGAGGCAAGGGAAAACCTGAGGAAGTTCAAAAGGAACCCCGACACCACAGTTGAAACCAAAAGACTGACCAAGGACGGCCGCATGCTGGATGTGAGCATTCGAGCTCAGCTCTCATCGCAGGGTTCTCCAATCACCTCAGAGCAGCTCTTTATTCTTCGGGACATCACCGAGGAGCGCAGGAACGAAAGAATCAATGAGACTCTTTTTCAGATAAGCAGCGCCTTGCCGAAGTATCCAGACCTGGAGGAAAGACTGGACTTTATCAGCGGCGAGGTGAAAAGAATTCTGAATACCGAGGGGGCGGTAGTGGGCCTGCTTGGTGAGGCCGGAGAGGACATCTATTTCCTGGGGGCGTCCTATGACGACCCGTCGACCGAGAAGCGCGTCAAAGAGATCTGCCATCCGGCTGACAGAGGGGCCCTGGGGCGTGTGCTGAGGACAGACGCGCCGGCGGTCTTGGCGGATACGACAAACGATCCGGAATTCTATCATGACTTCGATGAGGTCATCGGCTCCTTCACCAGGAGTATACTCATAGTCCCCTTGGATGCCGGGGGGAAGCTTATAGGAGCCCTGATCGCCACAAACAAAAAAGGAGAGCCGTTCGACGATAAGGACAAGAAGCTGTTGACCATGATCGCGGGTACGGTCGCCTTGTCCATTGCCAACGCCAGGTTTTCCAAGGAACTGAAAGAGGCCTACCAGGAGCTCGCCAGCCTCAACAGGGCGAAGGACAAGATCATCAATCATCTCTCCCATGAGTTGAAGACCCCCCTGTCCGTCCTGATGGCCTCCCTGAGCCTCTTGGCGAAGAAGCTCGAGGCCCTTCCCCGGGATGAATGGACCGCCACCCTTGAAAGGGCGAACAGGAATCTTCGCCGCATCCTGGACATCCAGGCACAGGTAGAGGACATCATGATGGACCGCGAGTACAGGTCTTATCCCGTGATTTCCCAAATGCTCGAGCAATGCGCCGACGAACTCGAGGCCCTCCTTGCCGAGAGAGTGGGAGACGGGGAGATCGTGCGGTGGCTGCGCGATAGGCTCAGGGAGGAGTTCGGGCTCCGGGAGAGTACGGTGGAGGAGATGTCTTTGAGTGACTTTGTGCGAGAGCGGCTGGAGTCACTGGAGAAGATGCACACTCACCGTCGCGTGGAAATCGTTCAAGAGCTGGACTCTGACAAGATGGTCGAAGTGCCTCGCGATGTGATGGAAAAAGTGGTGGACGGGCTGGTAAAGAATGCTCTTGAAAACACGCCGGACGGCGGCCGGATCGAGGTGATTGTACGGGGGAGAGGCGGCGGTGTCGAGCTGGCGGTGAGAGATTACGGGGTGGGGATCACTGAAGAGGACAGCAAGAGGATATTCGAAGGTTTTTTCGCCACCCAGGACACCATGGATTATTCATCAAAGCGGCCTTTTGATTTCAATGCAGGAGGCAGGGGGTCGGACTTATTGCGGATGAAGGTCTTTTCAGAACGCTACGGCTTTCAGCTGAGCATGACCTCCAAGCGCTGCCGCTTTCTGGAGAAGGAAGGAGCGGTCTGTTCCGGAGACGTGGAGACCTGTCCGTACTGCGAAAGCAGGGAGGACTGCCTGAATTCGGGGGGCTCTACTTTTACGGTGTTTTTCCCCCGGGTGGGCGAGGCGGCAAAGGAATGAGCGAAAACATCAAGGGGAGCGGCCGCGTCAAACGGCCTGCATGACCTGTCGATTCTTAAGAAAGACCTATTGTTTCAAAGCTCCACCCGGCAGGCGGGGCTTGACGGATCCAGGAGAGCCCTGGTTGTGCGGGCGCTGCAGAAACGCTCGAGCATTTCGGCCACACGGTCGCGTACCTCTATAACCACCGGCTCCAGGCCCTCGCCCAAGCCGTCGATATTCATGACCAGCGCCTCGGTATCCTCTGTAATGCGGGTCTTGAATCCGTTCCGCCAGTTCCAGCGGCGGCACATGACTTCGCCTGTCTCGGCGACCACATAGATTATTTCCCCTGGTTCAGGGGACTCTATTTTATCTGGATCGCTCAGGGGGGTGAAGCGCTCGTCGCCTTTGGCAGGCCTCAGCTCCAGGACGGCCCCGCCGGCCCTGCGTGCGTCGTCCCCGCCCACCGGGAGCACCGCTCGGATGGAGTTTTCGTTCATTACGGCCACGGCCTTGTTTATGAAGGGTATGCGTGCCCCGGGCTTTTGAACGCGCTTCAGAAGAGCGAGATGGGCGGGGGGGAACTTGTTGGGATTGCATCCCAAGGCCCTGTAGGCATCCTTCCAGGCGGCGGCCCTGGGGTCTGAGTCAAGATCCACCGGATCAGCCGCGGCCCGGGCCAACGCCTCTTGGAGCATGGACTCCAGCTCCTCGGAGCCGCCTCGGTTGCGCATATCCTTCGCAGCCACTATCCCCCGGCGGAAGCTTGGAAACGAGGCGAAGATCTCGTCGTGAATGCGGATCTCGATCATTTTTCGTCCTCCATTTTGTCCAGCT
>JBKHIW010000269.1:0-3716 GCA_046538465.1 Desulfobacteraceae bacterium
TTGTCCATGAACCTTTCTCTGAACACAGGCAGGGACCGAGCGTCGCGGTACTTTATCGCTACCGCCTCCTCCGCGGTCCGGTAGCGCTCCTCGCTCATGGGGTGGGTGGAGAACATCAGCTCCAAGGCCCCCGGCTTCCGCTCGGAGGACTTTCTCAGCATGTCCATAAGCCGCACCATGCCGACGGGACTGTACCCGGCCCGCACCATATACTCCATTCCCAGGGCATCGGCCTCTCTTTCGTTGTCCCGGCTGTAGGCGGCGAGCAAAGCCCCTGCGCCGAGGCCGGCAAGCCCGGATACAAGTCCGCCGAGGCCTCCTCCATCTCCTGGGACAGCCATGCCCAGGCCGCTCACTGCCAAGGAAGCGAGCATGCCCTTTGACATATGCTGTGCAGTATGCCTGGCGTTCACATGTCCGAGCTCATGCCCAAGCAGGCCCGCGAGCTCCGCCTCGCTTCCGAGCTCCACAAGTATGCCCCGCGTGCAGGCAATGCTTCCACCCGGAAATGCATACGCGTTCATGTAAGGAGCATTAACGCAGCAAAAGGAGTAAGGCATATCCGGCCGGTGGGTTCGGGGCTCCAATGTGCGACCCGTCCTCTCCAGGTAATCCTGGAGCCTCCTGTCCTGAAACTCTCCGTAGTCCGCGGAGAACTGGTGGGGGGAGTAGGTCTTGTCGATACGGATCTCGTCCTTCTCGGAGAGGAGCATCAACTGGCTCCTGCCGGTAACCGGATTGACCGCGCACCCGGCAGCCAGGCCCGCACCCGCAATCCCCGTCAACCGCAGAAACTCCCTTCGGCTCAACAAGCCCGAAACGAGTGACTTTTCCATGTGAGCACTCATAATAGGGCCCCTCCACGGCGCAGAGCCCGGCCTGGATCAGAGAGCCGCCCGGCGGTAGCGCCGGATGAGTTGATCGTATTCTTTGTAGGCCTCATTCACCCACCATAGTTGCTCTTCAGTGGGCTCCCCTTTCACCTTTCCCGGCACTCCCATCACCAGAGAGCGGTCCGGGACCTGCATGCCTTGAGTGACCAGGCATCCAGCCACTACTATACACTGGTCCCCGATCTCGGAGTCATGGAGTATAGTGGCGTTCATGCCTATGAGCACACCGTTTCCTATACGACGTCCGTTCATCACCGCACCGTGACCCATGATCACCCGGTCGCCGATTTCCACGTCCCCAGTGACCCCGGAGGGTGTGCCGGAGTGAATCACACAGTTGTCCTCCACCGAGACATTCCGCCCTATCTTTATCCTGCCGAAATCCGCCCTTATTACTGCACCCGGCCATATGCTGGAGCCCTCGCCTATCTCCACGTCACCCACCACATAGGCCGATTCATTGACATAAGCCGATTCCGCTATCCGCGGTTCTATACCATCCAGACCTCTTATCATCCACCTCCTCCGTGGGATCGAATCACTTGGATCAGGCTTCGTGCGACAGGAGCTCACCGGACCTTGCCCAGGAAAGCGGCCGTGCGGGGGTTCCTGGGGTTGGAAAAGATCTCGGATGGAGTGTTCTCTTCCATTATCACTCCTTCGTCCATAAAAATCACCCGGTCGGCCGCCTCTCTGGCAAAGGCCATCTCGTGGGTCACCACCACCATGGTCATGCCTTCCTTGACCACCTGGCGCATGACCTCCAGGACCTCTCCCACCAGCTCCGGGTCCAAGGCGCTGGTGGGCTCGTCAAAGAGCATGGCCTTGGGCTTGAGGGCAAGGGCCCTGGCTATGGCTACACGCTGCTTTTGGCCTCCGCTCAACTGGTCCGGGTACACATGCGCCTTTTCCCTGAGCCCCACTTTTTCCAGCAGCTCTAAGCCCAATTTTTCAGCTTCTTTGCGTTGTGTTTTTCTCACTTTCATTGGACCTAATGTAACATTTTTAAGTACTGTCATGTGAGGAAATAGGTTGAATTGCTGAAAAACCATGCCAGCTTCTGTTCTAATCAGATTAATATTCGTCTCTGTCGAATACAGGTCATGGCCGTCCACTACCACCCTCCCAGAGGTTATCTCCTCCAGCCGGTTGATGCATCGAAGCAGCGTGCTCTTACCTGAGCCGCTCGGTCCGATGATGACCACCACTTCGCCGGGACGGACGTGGAGATCTATGCCCTTGAGCACCTCCAGATCCCCGAATTTCTTGTGAAGCTTTTCAATCTTGATCACGGCTTGTCTTCCCGGTCCCGGCGGAAGCCCTGTCTCCGCACTTGATTTATTCCCGCCTCTATGAGGTTATAAGCCTTCGCTCCATGATATTCAACACGCGAGAGAGGGTCAGGGTCATAACAAGGTACATCAAGGCCACAGTCAGCCATACCTCGAAGGCCCTGAAGTTGACCGCGATTATCTCCTGGCCTGTCCTGGTCAGCTCCCCCACCCCTATCACCACCAGTAGGGAGGTGTCCTTCAGGCTTATAATGAACTGATTGCCCAGAGGTGGAATCATCCGCTTAAAGGCTTGGGGCCATACGATATAGAGCATGCATTGTGCGTGGCTCAGACCTATGGACCGGCCGGCCTCGGTCTGCCCCTTGTCAATTGATTGGATAGCCCCGCGGACGATCTCTGCGATATAGGCCCCGGAGTTGATGGCGATGGCCGAGACCCCGGCCGCCATCGGAGGGATCCTGGTTCCTAGGATCATAGGAAGGCCGAAATACAGGAACATCACCTGGACCATCAGCGGTGTCCCCCGGATGCTCTCCACGTACATGGATGAGAGGCTGTAAAGGAGCCGGCTGCGCGATGCCTTTCCCAGTCCGAACGCGGTTCCCAGGAAAAAGCCTATCACCAAGCCGAAAAAGGTTATCAGGATGGTCAGCTCCACTCCTTTGAGGAGAACCGGCACGGACTCCCATATAACGCTGTACTTGAAATTGAAACCCATGGCTATGCCCGATCCTCTCTAGATGTGGAGGGAATCCGCCGGGACCCGTTGCAGGTCCGGGCGGATTCCCCTGTGGGGGATCCCTTTACTTGGGGGCCTCTCCGAACCACTTCTTGTAAATCTCGGCGTAGGTGCCGTCTTCCATGAACTTGAGGAGGGTAATGGAGACCTTCTCCCTGAGAGGACTTCCCTGGGGAAAGGCGATCCCGTACGGCTGTCCTTCATAGAGCGGCCCCACGGTCTTGACCGCGCCCTCGCCTGAGGTCTTGATGTAGTAGAGTATGGCCGGCTTGTCAAAGATAACCGCATCCGCTCCACCGGTCCTCAGCTCCATGTACGCGCCGTCGATGTTGGGAAAGAGCTTTACATCCTTGGTCTCGAGCTGCTTGGCAAAGTCCGCACTGGTGGTCCCCAGCTTGGTGGCGACGATCTTGTCGCCCAAATCCTCCACCCCCGTTATGTCCTTTTCATCAGCCCTGACCATCAAAAGCAGGCCGGAGTCATAGTAGGGAAAGGCGAAATCCACGACTTCCTCTCGCTTGCTCTTTATGGTCATCCCGGCTATAGCCACGTCTATGTTCGCACTCTGAAGCGCCGGAATCAGGCCGTTGAAGTCCATGGGCTGGAGCTCGAACTCCAGCCCAAGGTCCTCGGCGATGGCATCCCACAAGTCAATGTCAAACCCGATGTACTTCCCGTCCGGCCCCTTGAACTCGAACGGCATAAAGTTTGTGTCGCACCCTACTACCAGCTTGTCGGCCTGGGCCGGGCCGGTAGCCATGAAAAACACAACGGAAAAGGCCAGCAAAA
>JBKHIW010000270.1:0-3708 GCA_046538465.1 Desulfobacteraceae bacterium
GTTGGAGCGACGTAGGATCGTGGGAGTCGCTCTACGAGCTCCTGACCCCGGAACAGGACCCCCAGGGGAACCTGGCCCGGGGGGACGTGATCTTGGAGGAGTGCAGCGGAGTCTTCGCCTCTTCCGGGGCCGGCAGGCTGGTGGCCTGCCTGGGAATGAAGGACTGTCTGGTTGTGGACTCGCCCGACGCCCTCCTGGTGGCGGATCGGGGCAGGGGACAGGACATCCGCCGGATAGTCCAGGCCCTGGAAAAAAGGGGCAGGGAGGAGCTGCTTTAGGAGACGGCCGGCGAGTTCGTTACGTGGATCTGCGCAAGGTAGCCGTCTCCCCCGAACTCACACACGTCGCCGTTGGGCACAAAGGTGAGGGCGGACGTTGCCCGAGGTCGTCACCAGGTATGAGTCTGAGTTGTCCTGGAGGCGGTTCCCGTCTATATCCCCGCCCTTCTTGATCCGTATGGAATATTAGGCCTCCCCTGCGTCTTCCCATGAATTGCCGTCCCAATATCGGAATAGGAAGTCGTCGCCTGACAAATAAAATTATCATGTATATCCGGGAAAAGCGAAGAATCAGGCAGTCCAGGATTGAAATCAACCCGCCCCTGTATTAAAAGACCGGGACTTGAACCGCATCTTCAAAGGGCGGCCGGGTGTATCCAGGCCCCCTAATCAGGGCGGGAACGGGAGGTTGGACCATGGGCGTGATAAGCCTGGAAGGAGTGGGACCGAACAGGACCATTGAGCGCCAGAGAAAGATCGGGCAGGGGGATAAGAACCCGTTTGATACAGAGGCCTTTCAGGAGGCAAACCGCCTGGTGCTCGATCTGACTTATGTGTTCGACGCCCCGGACAAGGCCCCCATAGTCCGAGGGGACATAGACGCATTGGCCCCAAGGGCGCTCGAGATAAAGCGGATGCTGGAGAGGGGGGAAGGGGATATATACGACCGGGGAACGGCCATGATCGGGTGGCACGACATGCCCGAGAAGCTCGACCGATCCCGCCTGGCGGAGATCGGGGATGCGGCGGGCGAGCTCTCCTCCCGGATTGACGCCTTTGTATCCATAGGCATCGGCGGGTCCTACCTGGGTCTGGAGTCCACATTCAAGGCCTTGACCCATACCCGCTTCAACCGCCTGGATCGTGACGACCGGGGGGGCGCGCCCGAGATCCACTTCCTCGGGCAGAACATGGACCCGGACTACTTTAGAGACACCCTGGACATGCTGGAGGGAAAGCGGGTAGGGGTGAATGTTATATCCAAATCCGGGACCACCACCGAGACCGCTATAGCCTTCCGCATAATCAGGCGCATCCTGGAAAAGAGTATAGGGGACAAGGCCCGCACTCACATAGTGGTGACCACTGACCCGGAGCGCGGGGCGCTCAGGGAGGCGGCCCTACAGGAGGGCTACTCCACACTGGAGGTGCCTGGGGATATAGGCGGCCGTTTCTCTGTGCTCTCGGACGTGGGCCTTTTCGGGCTGGCCGTGGCCGGGATTGACATCGAAGAGCTTACCGCCGGGTCCAGGAGGATGAGACGGGTCTGTTTGTCGGATGATTTTTGGTCCAATCCGGCCTTGGTGCATGCAGCGGTCCGGCATGCCGCCTGGACCAAGGGCAAGAAGGTGGAGGTGGTGGCTGCGAACTCCCTTGCCCTTTACTATGTGGCCAGGTGGATGGAGCAGCTCTTCCCTGAGAGTGAAGGGCACCAGGGCCGGGGCATGTGGGTCTCGCCCGCGCTTTACAGTGAAAAGCTGCACGCCAACGGGCAGATGGTGCAGCAGGGGGAAAGGAACATACTGGAGACCTTTCTCCTCCTGGCCGAGCACGACAGCCGCCTGGAGATCCCGCCTGACCCCAAGAATATGGATGGATTGAACTTCCTGAAAGAGAAGGGATTGGACCTTGCCGCGGTCAACCGAAAGGTGGTGGAGGGCCCGGCCTATGCACATTACCTCGGCGGTGTCCCCAACATGATCTTGGAGGTGCCCCGCAGGAACGCCTATAACCTCGGCCAACTCTACTACATGATGGAGAAATCCGTGGCAGTAAGCGGCCTCCTCCTGGGCCACAACCCCTTTGTGCAGCCCGGGGTGGAGGCGTATAAGTCCGCCATGTTCGCGCTGATCGGAAAGCCGGGCTATGAAAAAGAAGCGGCCCGGATTCAAGAAAATTTGGAAAAGATGGAAAGGATCAGAATAAATGCATGAAAAACCTATTGTGCTTGTACTTGCCACCCGCAACCCCGGCAAGATCCGGGAGTTTCAAGCCCTGCTCGACGGCCTTGGGGCGGAGCTTCGCAGCCTGAACGATTTCGGCCCCATCCCCGAGGTGGTCGAGGACGGGGATACCTTTGACGAGAACGCGTACAAGAAGGCCTCCTTCACCGCCAAGGTGCTGGGGCTCCCGGCCCTTGCGGACGACTCCGGCCTGGTGGTCCCGGCCCTGGGGGGTGCTCCGGGGGTGCACTCCGCCCGGTACGCAGGCCCCGGGGCCTCTGACGAGGACAACGTCGGAAGGCTCCTCGAGGAGCTCTCAGGCACGGCCGACCGCAGGGCCGAGTTCGTGTGCAATATCAGCATTGCGGTCCCCAGGGGCCCGGCCCTGACATACGAGGCGCGGTGCGAGGGGGAGATAACGTCTCAGCCTGAAGGGGAAAACGGGTTCGGGTATGACCCGGTGTTCTTTTATCCGCCCCTGGGCATGACCTTTGCGCAGCTCCCCCCGGAGGAGAAGAACCGGGTCAGCCACAGGGGAAAGGCCATGGCCGAGCTGAGGTCCGAGTTCGACAAGGTCTTGATCTGGCTGGAGCAGCGCCTCAGAGAAGAACCATCCTTTGCTTGAAACCTACCGCGAATTTTCGACTCTATAGATCAATACCGGCGGAAAGGAATTGACAATCCGTCCGGAATGTATACCTTAACTAATTCAATCCTGCCCCCGGGCAGAGACTATGGAGGAGGATGCAATGCTTCAAGTTACAGAAAAGGCGGACAGCATGATCAAGGACTTCCTCAAGGACAAGGAGGAGATCCCGGGAATTCGGATTTTCCTTGCCCAAGGCGGCTGAGCCGGGCCCTCGCTGGGCATGGCTCTGGACGAGCCTAAGGATGACGACCAGGTCTTTGAAATGAACGAGATCACGTATTTGATAAACAAGGATCTCTACGAGCAGATAAAGCCTATTAACGTGGACTTTGTGGAGACGGTCATGGGATCGGGTTTTTCCATTCAGTCCAGCCTGAACGCAATGGGAGGCTGCGGAGGGAGCTGCAGCACAGGCGGTTCCTGCAGCTGCTGATTCTTGACCCATCCTTTATCCGGCCCCCGCCTTGAAAAGGGCGGGGGCCGCCCTTTCTTTTTATCTTCTATTGAATTACGATAAAGCTCCAAGAGGCCGAACACCCGGCTGTCGCCCTCTGTACTTTCGAGGGGTGGAACGTGACCGGCTGCGGTGTGGCGGCTTTTTCGAAGCCTTTGGTTGTCGCTTCGCCGGGTGGTAGAGCGGCGTCAAACCAGCAAGGATTACAGGAGCGGACGATGATTCGAGAGAACGTAAGGATGATATTGGAAGGGCTCCCTCCCGGGGTGGGGCTGGTGGCTGCGGCCAAGACCCGGTCGGCCGCCGATATCCTGGAGGCCGTGGAAGGGGGCTTGGAGATAGTGGGAGAGAACTACATCCAGGAGGCCGAGGCGGTATTCGAAC
>JBKHIW010000271.1:0-3689 GCA_046538465.1 Desulfobacteraceae bacterium
ACCCTGGCCGAGAGAAGCCCGGGTCCCGAGTCGAGGAGCCGTCTCAGGGCGTCCGGGGTGAATCCCTTGCCCAGGGCATAGCGGACGAACAGAGGTGAGGCGCCATAGAGGTGCCTTCGCCAGAAATCGTCCACCATGGTCCTTACAAACGGCTCCTGGTCCGTCACCAGCTCGGTCTCAAAGGGCGCCCCGCTCTCAAAGGCGTGCTCAGACAGGACCCGGCGGCAAAAGCCGTGTATGGTGAATACTCCGGCCTGGTCCAGGTCCTGAAGGCCCTGCTTTAGCCTCAGGAGGGCCTGGTCCCGGTCCGGAGCGCGGGCGGCGAGCTCCTGGAGAAATTCTTCCTTGGTCCCCCGGCCTGAGAAGGCGGACATTGCCTCTCTCAGCAGGGCTCGGATGCGGCCCTTGAGCTCGCTGGTGGCCGCTTCGGTGAATGTGACCGCCAGGATGCTCTCCACGGGCAGGCCTTGCTCCAGGAGTAGCCGGATATAAAGCGCGGTCAGGGTATAGGTCTTTCCCGTGCCCGCGCTTGCCTCTATAAGGCTTATGCCAGGCAAAAGGGGTGCTTGGAGGATGTCAAGCTCGGCGGTCTTCATGGTCCAGCAGTGGGCCGAAGACAAGGCTTGCGGCTTCCTTGAAATCATTCGTTTTAATCGGATCGACTCCCTTGAAACAAAGGGCCGTGTAAGGGTCATCACCCTCACCCCTGTTGTACCCGGTTCCCTCCCAGATCCGACCGGCAGAGGCCAAGGCCTCGCGCTCCGTCTTTTTCAGGATTTTTGCGGCGTACTCACCTGAGCTCTCCGGAAAGAAAGGGAGTGGTTTGGAAAGCCCCCGGGTGTAGAGCTCCAAGAGGGATAAAAGGGGCCCTTGGGGGTCTTCCACATGAGAATACTCAAAGGCCGCCCATCGATTCTTCTCGCCCCGGCCCCGCTCCAGACCCATCAAGACGCTGCTCCAGGGGCCGCCCTCCCGGCCGCGACAGGCGCAGAGGACAAGATGGAGGATCCACAGACTCACCCGGTCTTTGGCCTTTATCCGGGCGAAGCGGTACCGCCTCAGCCCTTGGGGATAGAGCCAGTCCAGGCGGCCGGTCAGGTGAAAGTCACCGATTTCCAGGTCGAGGTCAAGGGGTGGAAGGGCCCCGGAGTCCAGGTATGCCCCGGCCTCCGTGGCAAAGGCCTCTGTCTCTTCCATCAAGTCCTGGTGGCGGACCTCTCCGACCGTCCCCGGCGGAAGCCTTCCCGATGCACGGGCCAGAAGGAAATGGGCCTCCGGGTCGCGTCCGGAAAGGTGCCTGGCCACCAGCTCTTCTCCCATGGTGTGGCGGTCCAGGCCCTCGATCTCGTAAGGCTCCCGGTCTTCGGGCAGGCCTTCCCGCTCCTCCAGTACCACGCCCAGGCGCCTTTTGAGGAGGAACTCGGCCGGGTTTTTGAAAAACCGGACGAGGTCTCCTACCTCCACCAGGCGCCATTCCGGTCCGGGCGGTGGGAGCTCCCGCTCGAACGGGGCCGGATGTCCGGGGCCGCCCTGGGCAAGGGCTTCGGCCGCCCTGAGATGCTCCGCCGAATAGGTGAAAAGCCGCTCGTCCCGCTGGAAGTAGGCCGGACTGAAAGGGTGAAGACGGTGTTCCACAATCAGACGGCCTGCCGCACCTCCACCCTCCGGGGCCTCAAAGCCTTCCTCGACGTATTCCAGGAGCTCGCTTACCAGGACCGAGGGCGGTATAGGGCTGTTGTCCCTCTGGCTTTTTCCCACATAGCTCAGGTGTAGATAATCCCTTGCCGAGAGGATGGTCTCCAGGAACAGGTACCGGTCATCGCTTCTCCTGGAGCGGTCTCCCGGGCGCGGGTGCCTGGCGATCAGATCAAAGCCCGGGCCCCGGTGGGCCCGGGGAAAGGAGTCGCCGTCCAGGCCCAGGCAGCAGATCACCCGAAAGGGGATGCTTCTCATGGGCACCATGGCGCAAAAAGTCACCCCGCCGGTCATGAACCCGAACCCCATGGCCTCCCTGTCCAGGCGCTCGGAGAGGAATGAGCGGACTGCGGCCGGGCTGAGGTCCTCCTTGAAGTTCGGGCCGTCGGGGTCTCCGGCCCTGCCGAGCTCCCTAAGGGCCCGCTGGAGAATCAATATCTCGCTGCGTGCGGCCTCGCCGGGCTCCATAAGGCGCTTCAGGGTCGCAGTGAGCTCTTTTTCCCAATCCGAAGCGGGCATAGGGCGCTCCAGGCGGGGTATGGAGTCGAGGAGCGCTTCTGCAAACTCCAGGAAGCGCTCCAGCAGATCGGCCTCCGCCCCACCCGGTTTTTCGTAAGGCAGGATGCCTGCGAATGTCTTTTCTCCTCCGCCCGACATGGCATAGCCCAGGATGAGTCGCTTGAGGCCGAATCGCCAGGTCCCCTCCTCAAAGGGGGGGAGATTCAGTCCGGCGCGGCTTTCCGCGTCCAGTCCCCAGCGGATACCCGCTTCCACCAGCCACTCCCGTATGCGGTCGAGGTCGGATTCCGACAAGCCGAAGCGGCGCATCACAGGACCGGATTCCAGGATTGAGAGGACGCCGGAGAGGGAACAGCGCTCGTCAGGCAAATCGAGGATATTGAGAAAGGCCTCGATCAGTTCGCTCTCCCGGCGGGCGCTCCTGTCGGCAACTGTGTACGGGATGCGCAGTTCCCGGTCGTCCGGGGTGTCGAAGACCGCCCTTATGTACGGCGCGTACGCCTCGATGTCCGGCATGGTGACCAAGACGTCGCCTGGCAAAAGGCCGGGCTCCCGCTCAAAGAGCTCCAGCAGACGGTCCCTGAGGACCTCCACCTCCCTCAATCGACTGTGGCAGACGTGTATTTGTATAGAGGAGTCTTCCCGGCGGAGCAGGGGCTTTTCCTTATCAGCGGTGCGGTCCCTGAGGCGTAGGATGTCCGACTGGAGCGTCCGGAGCAGGGTCTCTCTCCCCGGGTCCTCGAAATGCTCCAGCGTCTCCGACGGGTAGTCCAGGACCAAAGACAGAAAGTCCCTGCCCATTCCGCCCATGGAGGCGAGGAGGGGGTTGCCCGCCTCCAGGTGGAGCTCTTCGGGCCCGGGCGGTTCCGGATCCCGGGCGGTCCTGCGGACGATCTCGCGGGCCGCTGCTATGTCGGCCCAGTATTCCATGCAGGGGTTCATCAGGAAAAGGAAGACCTGAGTGAACCGGGAGATCCCGGCCAGGATCTCCATGTGGAAGCGGGGAAGCGCTGAGATGCCGAAGACCGAGACCCGCTCAGGGAGTAGATCGGCGGTTTGGGCCGAATCAAGTCTTTGCATCAGCCCTTTTGCCCTGGCGGCCCTGTGGGACCCCTGACCGATCTCCCGGACCAGCTCTCGCCAGAGGACCGGCTGCCAGCCCGAGCCCCGCCCCTTTTCCCAGGAAAAGATCAGATCGGGCCTGAAGACCAGATACTGATCAAAGGTGTCTGCGATGCGCCTGCAGAGCTGCAGCCTCCGGATGCCGTGGGTGTCGCCTGCAATATAGGAGCGGACCTCCCGGAATTCGGGCCGGTCGATTAGAGAGGGAATCAGGCGCATGATCCTCCAGGAGAGCTCGGCCGGATCGAACTCGGACCCGGGCTCGGATCCGGGCATCACCCTGGCGTGGATTTCTTCCAGGAACCGGTTGGGGAAGGGGAAGCGGATGTTTGAGCAGACGCCGTGCTTCTCGG
>JBKHIW010000272.1:0-3686 GCA_046538465.1 Desulfobacteraceae bacterium
TGAAACTCCAGAGAAATCCCCTGGAGTGCCCGGAAGTCTCCATAGAAAAAATCCAGATCCCTGGTCTCGATTTTTGTCTGAGCGGATTGCCTCACGGGTTGTTGACCAAGTCTTGCTTCCATTGTCTCAGCGCCTTTTTTGCAGACGGGCGCGGTATAGCACCGCCACTAAGTTTAAACTCAATACCAGCACGATCAGCACTAATGCGGTCCCGTACTGGAGATGTCTGGTGGCCTCTATCTCGGTCCCTGCAGTTGCAAGCACATAAATATGATAGGGTAAAGCCATTATCTCGTCGAATATAGAGGAGGGTAGAGTGGGTGAATAGAATACGGCGGCCGTGAACATAATTGGAGCGGTCTCTCCCGCTGCCCTGCTCAGACCGAGTATGGCCCCTGTCAGTATGCCGGGGAGGGCTGCGGGCAGGACCACCCGGTAGATGGTCTGCCACTTGGTCGCCCCCAGACCAAGCGATGCCTCCCGGTAGGTAGCGGGCACTGACCTCAAGGCCTCCTCGGCCGAACCAATTATCACGGGCAGTGTCATGGCACCGAGAGTGAGGGCACCGGCAAGGATGCTCACCCCCATTTTCAGATAAACTACAAAAAACGCGAGACCGAAAAGACCGAATACGACCGAAGGAACTCCTGCCAGGTTGTTAATGCCCAGTCTTATGATACGCACCGCCCGGCCCGGTCTCGCATACTCATGGAGGTATATCGCAGAGGCCACACCAACCGGCAGGGCGACCAGAATCGCACCGAGGCTCAGGCAGGCGGTCCCTACAATGCATGGGAAAATGCCTCCCTGGGTCATGGATTCCCTTGGCGCTTGGGTGAGAAATGTCCAGTTTATCGCGCGCCAACCGGGGACGATAAGGAAGTAGAGGACCAGGGCCAACGCGGCCGCATTGACCGCGGCGGCGATCCGGAGCAGCCAAAATACGGCCGCCTGGGTCGCGTGCCGCCTCGGGTTGATCAGTCTCCCTTGGAGGGGGTCGACATTTGGTGTCTCATGTTTTTTGTGGGTCTCAGTCATTTTATGTCGCCCTCAGCATATCACAGGGTCGACGCCCCTACTTGCTTGTAACGGTGGCTGACCTGCTCGGCCACCAGATTGAAGAGCAAGGTAAAAAGAAAAAGGACCACAGCGATGGCGAACAGGGCATGATAATGGTCCCCTCTGAAAGGCGCTTCAGCCATCTCCGCGGCGATGGAAGCGGGCATAGGTCTTACCGGATCAAAGAGCGATCCGGGCACCATAGCCGCCCCACCGGCTACCATCAGAACCACCATGGTCTCTCCCATGGCCCGGCTCATCCCCAAAATCACGGCTGTAGTAATTCCCGAGAGAGACGCCGGCAGGACCACCCTCCAGATGGTCTCCCAATGGGTGGCCCCTAAGGCCAGAGAAGCCTCTTTCATCTCCGTGGGTACGGAATAAACGGCGTCTTCGGAGATACTGCATATGGTGGGCACCGACATAAGGGCAAGCATCAACGATGCATTGAAAAGATTCAGCCCGGTGGGCAGATCGAATGTCTCCTGGAGAAACGGAGCGAGGATCACCATGCCGAAAAAGCCCAGTACCACCGAAGGCAGCGCGGCCAAGAGCTCCACCACGGGCTTGACTACCTGGCGGAGTCCTGAAGAAGCGCATTCGGCCAAGTAAATTGCGGTCAGCACCCCCAGCGGAACGGCCATTGCGGATGATACCGCTGTTACCGCCGCTGAGGCCACAATCAATGGCAAGATGCCGAAATCGGGCGGGTCGTCGGTTGGGTACCATTCCGTTCCCAGAATAAATTCCTTGACCGAAACTATTTCCAATACGGGTAGGCCCTCCATGAACAGGAAGGCGGCGATTATCCCCAAAAGGATGATGGAGGCCAGGCCGACCGAGAGGAATATCGCTCGGACGGCCGCCTCCGTTTTCTTGCGGTTGGTGCCGCTCTTGGTGTTCGAGTGGATCATCGAGTAAACGGATATCACCTAGTAGAGCGGGACATAGCCGGCGCCGCTGACATGTTTCTGCCCCTTTTCGGGGTCGATGACAAAATTGATGAAATCAGCGGTTTCCCCTTCAGGCCACCCCTGGGTGAACATGAACAGGGGCCGGCTTACCGGATATGTCCCATTCAGGGTGGTTTCCTCTGAACCCTCGACTCCGCTGACGCTTAGAGCCTTGACCTCCTTTGAGAGATAACCGAGTCCGATATAACCGACAGCGTTCTTGTTTTTGGCCACCGTCTGGACCACCGCCCCATTGGACGCCTGGAGCTGGGCGCCGGGGTATACCCGCTCCTTTTCCATGACCTTTTCGCCCCAGACCTCATAGGTGCCGCTTGAAGTGTCGCGGGAGACCACCACCACCGACCGGTCAGGCCCGCCCAGCTCAGTCCAGTTCTTGATTTTGCCCATATATAAGGCCTTCAATTGCTCGAGGGAGAGGTCTTGAACCGTATTGGACGGATGGACTACAGGAATGATACAATCATAAGCCACCGCGAAAGGTACTGGGTATCTCCCGTTTTCCACGGCCATCTGCACTTCTTTTTGCTTTATGAACCGCGAGGCGTTCCCGATGTCAGTGGACCCATCTATCAACGCCTTGATCCCGTTGCCGGATCCCCCTCCGGAAATGGAGATCTTTACCTCAGGGTTTTCTTTCATGTAAACTTCCGCCGTCTTCTGGGCGATGGGCAGAACCGTCGTTGATCCCTTAACCACTATGCTGCCGGCCCAAGCGCCCCCTGTTGCCATAAAAAGCATCGCAATCGCTACTGTAAAAAGTCCAACTCCCTTGATTTTCATGTTTCTTCCTCCTTTTCTCATGTCTAGGATAATAGGCAACCCATGTTAGGGTTGTGTTAGGGCTTGGTGAGACCTCTGTGAGGAGGCTCTACCCGCCGAAATCGGCCGGGGACCAGCGCCCTTGATATGAACTGAAGATAGGGACTGTAGGTTAGGGAGAAATTAGGGGGTCGTTAAAAGTAGATGAGTCTTTATCCACCGGGTCGGGGCACCGGCCTTCACTCCCTGCGCCCTGAGTAGTAGGCCTCCATCTCAGAGAGCTTGTTCAAATAGTCCTGCTTGAAGTGAAGGCCGTGGTAGGATGCGATCTCTTCCTTTGTGCGCTTTACAAAGGGAAAGATATCGATGCCTTCATGGTTGCGGCCCTGCCGGTCCGCGCGGTGAAGTATCAGCAGGGAATAGTATGTCACCAAGAGCCTGGCCTCAGGAGCGCGCCGAAAAAGATAGGAGCGCCCGCCGATGGTGTTTAGGAAAAAGCCGGCGTAACGGTAAAGCGCCTCCCGGGATGGCCTTATCCCCTCAGGATCAGGACACTCGTCTCCAAGAGTAAGCCAGCGGTAAAACATTTCCAGATTGAATTCCAGGGTGTCCGCCTCGTGTCTGAGGACATCCTTGGCCAACTGTATCTCACGGCCGTCCAGTACCCGGAAGAAATGATAAACGTTGCGGGTTAGGACAGCGGGGTCCAGCCCCTCTCCGGATGGAGCGGGGGGTTTGGCCGAGAGCTTGGATAAGGCGCTTTTAAATACCGACCAGCTGTCATTTTCCATCAGGACGCGCTCTACATACTCCTTTTTGTCCAGGTAGCGGAAAAAATCCTTTACCTGTGCGAGCAGCTCATCGCAGCCTTCCTCTTCTTCCTTCATCCCCGGC
>JBKHIW010000273.1:0-3683 GCA_046538465.1 Desulfobacteraceae bacterium
TAAATGAGTTTAGGTAAATCCTGATGGCTGCCCGCAACAACAACAAAACCAAGACCAGGGCCAGGATCATAGACTCGGCAAAAAAGCTCTTTGCGGAGCAGGGGTACCAGAAGACCACAGTAGTCGATATCTCGCGGCAGGCGGGTCTGTCCGAAGCTGCTCTGTACGAGTATTTTCACGGCAAGGAAGATCTTCTGTTGACCATTCCCCATCTTTGGGTCTCGGAGCTTATAGCCGACTTGGAAGAGCAGCTTTTTGGGGTAAAGGGCGCCTTCAACAAGCTTCGAAAGTACCTTTGGTGGTACCTGCGCAGGGTGGAGCAGTCACCCTTGGATGCAAAGATTGTCTACTTGTTTCTCAAGACCAACGCGAACTTTATGGAGACCGAGGTCTATTCCAACGTCAAGGTGCTCTATGCGTACCTGTTGGATATCTTCGAAGAGGGATGCGCTTCGGGAGAGATGCGCCCTGATTTGGAGCCTTATGTGGCCAGGGACATCTTTGTGGGAACCATGGACCACATGGTGACCCGATGGCTGCTCAAGGGCCAGTCCTACTCATTGTTCGATGGGCTGGACAAGATGTTCGATTTGCTGGAAGGCGCTTTCCTGCCGCGGACCGTATCGTGCCCCTTGATCCTGCAGGAAGGGGCCGACGCCCCAGTGGGCGGTTCGGTGGATTCAGGCGGGGGCCGGTGCTTGACAGGAGGCAATTGTATACAGTATACATCTCTTTGCCGTGTTATCCCTGCGGGCCCCGAGCAGGGGGCTCACAGGGCAGGGAATGGCAGAGACGGAAGGGGCGATCCCACTGGGGGCTCTCCGGGTGAATCCGGCGGGCCCGCCGGGGTGGAGCCGGGCCCGGCTCCAGAGTGAACCTCAGATTTGTCTAAAGGAGGAAGGATAGATGGCGAAACAACTGTTTGAATGGGACTATTCCTCGTATCCGGGGGCCCAGAAGTACCCCAACATTTTCAAGCCGATTCAGATTGGCGACCTGATCGTCCCCAACCGCATCAAATACGCCGCCACCGAAGACAACCTGAATCAGCACGACGGGTTTATCACGGACGCGGACGTGGAGTATATGCGGCGGCGTGCTGAAGGCGTGGTGGGGGGTCTCTGCTTTATGCAGGGCGTTTATATGGACGAGCCCAGAAAGGGGCAGGGATACGTAGGCCAGGCCGCCTGCTGGGACGATAAATTCATCTCCGGGCTCAAGAAAATCGCCGATGCAATACACAGCGAAAAGGCGATCGCCGGGTTCCAGTTGATGGACTGCGGCCGAGTGGGCGCGGTGGACGTGCCTGTGGGTCACGGCCCCTCAGCGGTTCCCCAGAGGCTCAGGATCTTCAAGCCCATGGCAGAGATGACCAATGCCGAGGTCAAGGAGATGATTCAGCAGCACGTTGATGCGGCGAAAAGAGGCCTTGAGGCCGGCTTTGATGTGATCGAGATCTCGGGCATTGTGGGCTATTTGGTGTCCAACTTCATCTCCAAGTACACCAACCGCCGCACGGACGAATACGGCGGCGACATCCGAGGAAGGATGCAGGCGGTGGTGGAGATCATCCAAGGTGTCAAGGACGTGTTGCCGGATGATGTCCCTGTAGGTATCCGCCTCTGTTCCGAGGAGCTCTTGGACGACGTGGGCGGCAACACCCCGGAAGAATCCATGGAGAGCTACAAGATCGCCGAGGAGGCCGGAGTAGACTACATAAGCTGCACCCTGGGCTGGCAGGAGTCCATTTTTCCGGTGATCAGCAGGGACATACCCCAGGGTAATTGGCTGTACCTGGCCAAGCGGGCCAAAGAGCACGTCAATGTCCCCATCCAGATGGCATACAGGATCTTTCGGCCCCATTTCCCGGAGGAGGCGATCTCCAAGGGCGAGCTGGACATGTGGGAGATTTGTCGCTCCATGATTGCAGATCCGCTTATGCCCAAGAAGGTCCTCGAAGGGCGTGAGGACGAGATACGCCATTGCGTGGCTTGCAACCTCTGTCTGGCCCGCCTCTTCCGCGACGCCCCTATGACCTGCTATATCAGCCCGGTCTGCGCACACGAGCACGATCCGAACTTCTTCCCCAAGCCCATTGAGAACGAGGACGACAAGAAGGAGATAATGATCGTGGGCGCAGGGCCTGCGGGGCTGGAATGCGCTTACGTCGCCGCTCAGCGTGGCCACGAAGTGCACGTGTATGACAAGCGCTCCGAGCTGGGCGGAACCCTCAACGAGGCCTCCAAGGCGCCTTACGGCGATGAGGAGCTCATGACCTGCGTGAACTTCCAAAAGACGATGTGCGAAAAGTACGGGGTCGAGCTTCATCTCGGCACCGAGGTGACCGAGGACTTGATACAGGACGAAATGCCCGATGCGGTGATACTGGCCACAGGTCCGGTCTATCCCCGGATTCAAGGGATCGAGCCTGACAACAAGAAGATCGCCACTGTCCTTGATGTCATGGCCGGAAAGGCCGAGGTAGGGGATAAAGTGGTGGTTTGGGGCAACCGGAAGCCGGGCATCGGGGTGGCCCTCAAGCTCGCCAAGGAAGGCAAGAAGGTTACTTTGGTGGGTAAGGAAAAGACAGCCGGATTCGACATCAACCCCTCATTCAAGTGGCGCTACATGATCTACCTCAGGCAGAACGGAGTCACTGCATACAATGACTGCGACATCGAGGAGGTAGGCGAGGGCGAGATTGTGGTCAGGACCTTTGACGGCTACCGATTTCCGGTCCAGTACGACACCATCATACTGACCGAGCGCGAGGCGAACGAGGACCTGAAGAGCGCTGTTCAGAGCGAGGGCATTGAGCTCTATGTGATAGGCGACGCCCTTGTGCCCCGTAATCTCTCCAGTGCGGTCCATGACGGGTACCGGATCGGTCTCAGGATATAAGGAGGTTTAACTATGCCAGTCAACGCCGAAAAGGAAATCACCAAACTATGGAAGAGTCTTCAAGCCGCACAGAAGGAGATACATCAAACCTACTACCGGTGGCGGGAGTTCGCCCTGGAACTGGCTGGAGACGGAGCAGACCCTACTGAGACCGCCCTCAAGGCCGCAGACGCCTTTGGGCGTTATATAGGAAAGGGATTGCTGCCAAGATTGAATCTGCTGAAAGGCGACGAAGGATTTATGGGAATGCTGGGAAAGCAGCTGGCCGGACTCTGGGCCGTGGAAGGGGCCGTGGTGAACGTGGAAAAGGGCGAAACCCCGTTGGAGGTCATCCTGCGCTGCACCAGGGATCCCTGGCCTACAGCGGCCAAGGAGTTCGCCGTACCCATGGAAGAGGTTGCTCTCGCCAGGGAGAGGCTTTTCCAGGCCATGCTGGTGGACATAAGCGTCTTCTTCAATCGTCCCCTTAAGATCGAGATGCAGAAGGCGATTCCCAGGGGCGAAGGCGAGTGGGTGTTCAGGCTCTGGATGGACAAATAACACATTTGATAGGAGTGAAGTATGGCTGCTCAGATAAACCTGGAAAAGTGCACAATGTGTGGGGGGCTGACTCAGCCCATCTGTGTGGAGGTCTGCCCGGACTCGGCCATCAGGGTGCAGAACGGCCGCCCGGTGGTAACGGAGTTCATATGCGAAGACTGTAACGAGTGCGGCTGCGCCTGCCCGGACGGGGCCATAGAGGTTCCCCTTTCCAAGGTGACCTTTTAGATATCGTGGATCCA
>JBKHIW010000274.1:0-3669 GCA_046538465.1 Desulfobacteraceae bacterium
CCGCCGCTGGGAACCTCGTAACCCCTTGAAACTATTAGGGCAGATAACCAGCTCAAGGGCTTTTTGCAACTCCATCAACCTTCGAAGGTCCGATGGGCGTTTCGTATAGCGTGCTGCTTGACACCTCCAATTTGCCATCCTAGAGTTAATGGTCGGCCGGGTTCAGGCATCACCCGGATGAGAGCGGCTGCTTGAGGGGTAGAGATGATAATGACAAGCGATGAAGCAGATCTTGCGCCTGCCGGGGCGGATGATGCGGGCTTTCCCGTAGGTACCCGCTGGTACGCCTTACACACCAGGAGCAGGTTCGAGCAGAAGATCCAGGCTGCTCTATCAGGGAAGGACGTGGAGGCGTTTCTCCCCAGGATCCAAGTGATGAGCCGCCGGAGGGATCGGAGAAAAAAGATTTTGACGCCTCTGATCCCGGGCTATGTATTTGTACGCACGGACCTGGACTCTTACAGGTACTGGGACATCATCAAGACCGTGGGCGTTGTCAGGATGGTGAGCTTCAAGGGAAGGCCGGTCCCTGCAAGCGACGATGAGGTGCAATCTCTGATGGTCCTGGACGGGACCGACAGGACCGTGGAGAATCGGGCTTTTATGAAGCGGGGAGACCGGGTGATGATCATGGAAGGCCCGCTGAAGGGCCTTATAGGGTATTATCTCAAGCACAAGAACAAGTCCGGGAAGGTAGTGGTGAGCATAGAGCTCCTCAAGCGGTCAATGGCCGTTGAGATAGAGGGCTGGGCCCTGGAAAAGATCAGCTGATAGAGCGCCGGAGGGCCGGGTCTTGAGAAAAAACTCCATTAAACCAATAAGTTAGCCCGTTCGCTTCGATGTAATCGAAAGGGCGGAGCTGTGCTGCGAGGCCCTCACCCGCGAGTCTTACTGAAGTTAGATCGTCTTCAGGGTGCCGCTCCAGGTCTCGAATGCAGGGAATTCCCCTTGCCTTTCTTCCTTGGTATAAAACACCAGGTAGGTCAAGTTCTTCCATCCGATAAAGCCTAGGCCTTGGCGGCATTTATGGTACCTGGCCCGCCAGGTACCGCTGTTTAAATAGACGTGCTGCAGCGGAGGCCGGGCCTCCTTTAGGACCAGGCGTATAGGGACTTGGCAGGGCTGGTGGGTGTGGCCGTAGACTATGTAACGGATTTTTTTGTCCAGGTGATTGTACTCCTTTTCCGCCGCTTCCAGGAACTCTTCGCCTGAAAACTTGCTCTTCAATCTTTCCAAAAGAGGCATCCATCTTTCAAAGGAAAACACCTTGAATTTTTCCAGGAGGAATAGAAAGGCCTGGATCTTGTCGGCCTCGTCTAAAAAATCCAGCCACTTGTCGTGCCGCTCGTACCAGTTTTTGACAAAGGGGAGCTTGTTGAACTCCTGGATCACCTCGTCAACCGAGTCTTCTATGGCCTCCCTGATGGAGAGGTTGCTTTTGACCTGGTAGAGGAGCCATTCCAGGGTGGCGGAAAAGGGGCGGACATTTTCGATTTCCTGGAAGTTCCTCTTTAACTTGTTCCTGGTCTTGGCGGGGAGTTTTTTCACCGCTGGATGCTGCATAATCTTCCAGGGCAGCTTGGCCACCAGCTCGGTGGTGATAGGGTCTCCTATCGGGACCCGCATGTAGTCGTGGTGCTCATAGGAGGCGCCGCCTTCATAGTTGAATGGATCGTATTCGTGCCCGTGGCGGCAGAAGACACCGTAGGCGGGGTCCTGGAATGAGTAGTCAAGGGGGTCCTTCTTCACAGGGGCCCCGAGATATTTGGAGGCCTTTTCCCTCAGGGCGGGGTATTGGTTGCAGAGACGGTCGTGGTTGCCGGGGACATAGATCCTCTCGGGCTCTACATGAAAGCCCATTTCCTCCTTGAGGCCGCCGCAGAGAAGGTCAAAGACCGCCTGGTTCTTGGTGATGATATCATCCAGGATCCGGCCTGCGCGCTCTTCGATCTTGCGCTTGTTGCCGCCCCAAGGCCGCTCGCTGACCGGGGCCTGGAACCACTGCTCGGTTCGGAGTATGTCGAATATATCGCCCAGAAACAGGATCTTGATCTCATTTACCGGACTTCCCTCATCCTTCAACCGTTCGGCCGAGCGCCGGATGCTCTCGAAGAAGATGCGAAAGCCGTCTACAGGCACATTGTGTTCCCCGGCCGTTCCATCAACAAAGTGAAGATCGCTTACAACCACCAGCATGGCTCTCCCTCCCTTGATTTTTCACTGGCGGGGCTCTTTGATCTCGGTTAGAAGGGGGTTGCAAAGAGCCCCTGAACTGGTTATCCGCCCTCGTAGTTTCAAGTGATTACAACGCTCCCAGCGGCCGTGGAGCAGATTCTTGCGAGACCGCCGATCATAAGGCGCTGTCATCCGCTTTACCTGGTGCCTCCCGGGTCGCCCTGGCTGGGGGTGTGATTGAGTTTAAGCAGGTTTATAATTTTGCCCGGCAAGTAATAAAGTGCCCATATATCACCTGATGGATTTTGTCAAATCCTTTGGAGTTTCAATGGGATCCATTGCCCCGGGTTTGGGGTCAGGAGACCGGCATGGAGGAGATCGAAGGCATAAGCGATGTCTGATTCTTTGAATACAGCCCTGATCATAACCACATATAACTGGCCCGAGGCCTTGGCCGCGATTCTTCGCTCGGTGATAAGACAGACCAGGCCCCCGCAGGAGTTGGTGATCGCCGATGACGGGTCGGGTCCCGATACAGCGGAGGCTGCTGAGAATGTCCTGGGAGGCTCGGGCCTGGACTGGATCCACGTGAGGCAGGAAGACAGGGGCATTCGGCAGGCCAGAGTGAAAAACCTGGCGGTCAAGAACACGGTTGCCGACTACCTGGTTTTTGTGGATCATGATGTAGTGCTCCACCCCCGGTTTCTCGAGGATCATCTGGCTGCCGCCGGGGAGGGGGCTTTTTTGCAGGGCAAGAGATGCTTTTTGCCGGAGGCCTACACCCGGCTGGTGTTGGAAGGGTCTGTGGACAGGCTGCCGGGGCCTTTCTCTCCCGGGTTGGGCAACCGCAAGAACGCCCTGAGGATCCCCTGGCTGGGAAGGCTTATGACCCGGCCCAAGAGGTTTCAGTCCGTCCTTAGGGGGTGCAATCTTTCCATGCGGCGGGCGGATTTTCTGCTCGTGGACGGATACGACGAGACCTTTGACGCGGCATGGGGCAGGGAGGACTCGGATATATGCTACAGGCTCTTTAACAGAGGGATAAACTGCCGGAACCTGTGGTTTATGGGACTTCAGTACCATCTCTATCATCCCGTGAAGAAAAATGCGGAGCGGGATCTCCTGGACAAAGAGCTCGACCGGGTACTGGCTGAGAGGAGAGAAAGGGCGCTTAAGGGGTTTTCCCGGCTCTCGGCCGAGGGGGCGGTGGTTCAGGGCGAATGAGGTCTATCAAGAGAATTCGATATGCATATACTGGGGATATCCTGCTCTTATAATGACAGTGCGGCTTGTATATTAAAGGACGGCATAATAGAGGCCGCAGCGCAGGAGGAGCGTTTCACCAGGAGGGAGCACGATCCCGCCTTTCCGGCGGAGGCCGTGGAATACTGTTTGGAGGAGGCGGGGATTGAAGCGGATGAGCTCGATTATGTCGCCTTTCATGAAAAGCCGCTCCGGGCCTTTAAGCGTGTTCTGCGCGCCTACTTGGATGCC
>JBKHIW010000275.1:0-3653 GCA_046538465.1 Desulfobacteraceae bacterium
ACGGTATCACCGCAGCTTTGGTGGCCCAGGCCGTCGGGTGGCTTACTTATGGAAAATTTATAGAAAACCGTGTGTTCTGGGTGTGTTTTGCTCTTGTTTTTGTTGTTTCTCGGCTGGGGTCAAATGATCAGGGGAGCTTTTCAGAAGGTTCTTCCATACGGCGGACCCCCGGGACGTAATCCCGGACAAGGGGTGTGCGAATTTCTTGAGGTCGATTGTCGGGAAGGTGATGCGGCAGGCAAAACACGGGAGAGAAAGAATGTCGCAAAGATTATTGATCGTCTTATTATTAGTTTTTTTGTCTTGTTGCATGGCATCATCATGCATTCATTCACGAAGGAGTTCCGCCGGGCAGCAGGACGTCCGGAGGCGGGCTGCTGTGATCCTGCAGTTCAGGGCCATGGATACGAACAGAGACGGAAGGGTGGGGCGGGAGGAGTTCCGTGGGCCGCCGGAAAAGTTTGACATGCTCGATGTCAATGGTGACGGTGTGATCACCTTGCAGGAGCTGGAAGGCAGGATTGAATCAGGGCGGCAGGTGAAACCTTCTCCTTCGCCGATGACTTCGAGCCGCGGCGCTCGTCGCGCTGAGCGTGTCGAGTTGGATTTCGGGCTGTGCGTTACGCCCACAGAGCTACAAAGAGATAAACACAGAATAAAAGAGCTGGGCATAACGGCGGTCAGACTCCCTGCCCCTTGGCAGTTTATCGAGCCTGAGGAGGGTCGATTCGATTGGCAAAGGGCGGACTCAGTCATCAAGGAGTTGAGGGGGATGGGGCTCCAGATCCTTCTCAACGTGAGGTCGGTTTCAGAGTGGGGGACTAGGAAGGAGGCCGAGAAGACCGGGGGATACCGAAGCTCCTCCATGCCCAGGGATCTCGGACAGTGGGAGCGCTTCCTCGGCTCCCTGGCCCGGCGTTACAAAGGCATGGGAGTCCACTACGAGATCGAAAACGAGGTCAGCGCTGAGGCCTTTTGGTCCGGATCCAAGGCCGAGTACTTGGAGTTGCTGGAGAGGAGCTATTCAGTGATCAAGGCGGAGGACCCTGAAGCCTTGGTCCTGTGCGCAGCCATGCCCTGCGGCATCACCAGGGACTTCTCAGGCCCGGATCACCCCCAATTCAGGGCCTTACATGACGACTGGCTTCTTTCATACCTACCCTCCAAGGCCTTTGATGCAGTGAGCGTTCATAATTACTACTTCCCCGGCGGTCCTGTGGTCAACGGGTTCACTTTTAGGACATACCAGGAACACGTGCAGGATTTGATGCGGCGGGCCGGGGTTGGAGGCAAGAGAGTATGGATCACCGAGGCCGGGTATGTGAGTCAAACAACCTCGGCTCGGGGGCGGAGGGATGAGAGCTCACCGGGGCAGCAAGCCGAGTGGATAGAGGAGGCCGTATATCAAGCCTCAAAATTGGGTGTAGAGAGGATATTCTGGATACTGCTCCGGGATCGTGATGAACCTTACTTTGGGGCCATGGGCCTGGCGGACTCAGCCGGGAACCCGCGCCCGGCTTGGCATGTGATTCAGGAATTGAGCTCAGCAGACGGGCCTCGAGGCCTTAGGTAAAGAGACGGCCATGGAACATGTCGTTGTTTTTAGTAACAAGGGCCAGAAGATGTACGGGATCGTGAATGAGCCTGAGATCGTGCCCGGAGGCTTCAAACACAAGATCGGGGTCATTATCTTCCATTCAGGCGGGCAGGCGAGGAGGGGACCTCATCATTTCTATGTCAAAGTAGCCAGGGCGCTTTGCTCGGAAGGATTTACTGTTTTGCGCTATGACAACAGGGGGGCCGGCGACAGCGAGGGTTCTGAGAAACAGACTCTACAGGACTGGCTTTCCGACTCCCTCTGTGCGATGGACTTCTTCCGTGACAGCTTGAGATTGGAGCGGTTGATTCTCTGGGGGCTTTGCGGAGGGGCCGTCTTAGCGGTTTTATGCGCTCAAAGACGGCCCGGTTCAGTCGATTCTCTGATTTTGTGCAATTTGTTCTATAAGATGGATATCGCCAGTTACAAGGGGGAATTCAAGGCGGTATATCAGAAGCTCTTGACCATGGAATTCTGGCGCAAAATGATCAGCGCCTCACCTCTTTATTACATCAGAAAAGGGGTGCCGAATGTGAAACGTCGTTTTATGAGGGCCTTTTTCCCCAGCCGCTTCGAACGAACATTCGAGGAATCCGCGGCGGAATACATTCGGGCCCTGCCTGCGAGCTTTGCACAAGCAGGAAAGCCCACCGCCTTCATCTTTTCCACCGCGGATCCCGTGTTCAGCGGCTTTGAAACAGAGCTCTTCGGGAACCCCTTGTGGGTCCGTCATCTGAAAGGAATACCCGTGGAGGTCTTCCCAATTGAAGGGGCTGATCACAACTTTTCGTCCCTGGATTATGAGGCCATGGCAATAGAAAAGACTGTGAGTTGGGCGGTGGGGCGTGCGGGCTGAGATTCGGACAACGACTCTGAGAGAGGAAGCCTTCTTCTTTGAAAATCGAGGCGTGCGCCTCTACGGCATGCTTCACCATCCCCAGGGGAGGATAAGGGCCGGTAACCCGCGCTCCGGGACAGGCTTTGTCTTTTGCCACCCCTTTGGGGACGAGGCCTTTCGTACCCATCGCGAGATCGTTGTATACGCTCGATCCCTGGCCGCAATGGGCCACCATGTGCTTCGGTTCGACTGCCGGGGGTGCGGGGACAGTGAAGGGGATTTCAGCCTGGTTACACTCGAAGCTCATGTATCCGACATCCGTTCTGCAATAACACTGATTAAAGATAAATGCAGCCTTTCCTCTCTCGGCCTGATCGGGTTGCGTTTCGGAGCAGCGCTTGCTGCTGCAGCAGCAGCCCGGGATGAGCGGGTGGATTCACTTATACTGTGGGCGCCGATCGTGGACGGCAAAAGATACTTCCAATTCTTGGCCCAATCCCAGATGGCCCACGAACTCGGCAATTTCGGCAGTGTAAGCTCGAGCCGCAAGTCCATAGTCAAGAGGCTTGAACAGGGCGGCTCGTTCGACCTCATGGCCAATCGGATTTCACCGGAGCTCTACAGGGAATTGGTGAGCTTTGATCCATGGAGTGGGGCGGTGCATAAGCCAAAGAATGTCGCGGTAATCGGCTTTGCAGGGGCTCGGGAAGGCCTGCCCGATCTTGAGATACTGAAAGAAAAATACATAGATTCAGTCTTTTATCTTATTCGCGAAAAACTCTTCTGGTTCGACAAGGTCTTTCAAGATCCGATGGAGCTCTATAAGGTCACCACCTGCGTATTGAGAGACTTTTATCCTGATTCCCATGAGCCTGTTTAGTTAGATGCGCCTGATGGATTCTCTGAACGCGTTCAGGTGCGATTTGGAAAACAGAAAAGCACTACCGGCCATCATCGCGGCGTAAAGCAAAGTTCCTACAACCAAGGAAAGCAACAAGTCGAAAGGCTTCAGTAAAAAGAGCGCAAAGAATAATATGGACGCCGCGGCACATGGCTCCAGGGCGGTTTGGCGAAAAGAAAGCCCCGGCAAATATTGGTAAACACATATCATCAATACAGCAAACAATCCCCCTGTAGCGGTCAATGTTGAAAGACAGGCACCTACTCCGCCCATCAGAGGAACTAAAAAGAAATTGAGAATGCCGTTAAGGGCTACAC